>NZ_JRLB01000112.1 GCF_000764495.1 Nitrincola sp. A-D6 | reverse complement strand
TTGCCTACGAAAAAGGCTTTTTTGAAGATGAAGGTCTTTATGTTCAATTGGAAGCACAATCCAACTGGCGTGTTCTGCTGGATGGGGTCATTGATGGGCGACTTGACGGCGCTCACATGCTGGCAGGTCAACCTCTGGGTGCAACAGTCGGTTTTGGTACCGAAGCGCATATCGTGACGGCCTTTACCATGGATCTGAACGGTAATGCCTGCACCGTCTCCAAAGATGTCTGGGAGATGATGCGCCCAACCATTCCTGTTGATGCGTCCAATAACCCGGTGCATCCGATCAGTGCTGAGCATTTGCAAACTGCAATTAAAGCATTTAATACCAAGGGGCAAAATTTTAATCTGGGTATGGTCTATCCGGTTTCAACCCATAACTATGAGTTACGTTACTGGCTGGCTGCAGGGGGAATTCATCCCGGATATTACGCGCCTCAACGCGACGATACCGCAGGTACATTAAATGCTGATGTGCACATTTCTGTAACACCACCTCCGCAAATGCCAGCTACGTTGGATGCTGGCACTATCCATGGGTATTGCGTAGGTGAGCCCTGGAATCAACAGGCTGTATTTCGCGATATCGGCGTTCCGGTTATTACCGATTATGACATACGTAACAACATTGCCGAGAAAGTGTTCGGCGTGAGTAACGAATGGGCTGAAGAAAATCCCAATACCCATCTGCGGGTAGTTAAAGCACTGATTCGTGCGGGTCACTGGTTGGATGAGAATAATAACGAGAACCGTCGAGAAGCGGCTGAAATTATCTCTAATAGCTACTATGTAGGCGCTGATTATGAAGTGATTGCAAACAGTATGACGGGGGTTTTCGAATTTGAAAAAGGGGATGTCCGTCCTGCACCCGATTACAATGTCTTTTTTCGTTATAACGCAACCTATCCCTACTATTCCGATGCGATCTGGTATTTAACTCAGATGCGTCGTTGGGGGCAACTGCCTGAAGCCAAGTCCAATGAATGGTATATGGACATGGCTAAAAAAGTCTTTTTACCCGAGGTTTATCAAGCCGCCGCTGAATCCTTGATTGCTGAGGGCCTGCTACAGGCTGAAGATTTCCCGGACTTTACCATCGAAGATGGTTTCCGCTCTGTTGATCACACTACGTTTATCGACAAGTTTACATTTGATGCGCATCAACCGAATCAGTATCTAAACCAGTTTCCTATTGGCTTAAAGAATAATGAAACACCCTAAGTGTTAATGGATAATTTAAGGTGAATGCTATGAGTGCTGTTCTGATTAAATTAAAACTGGCTAATCCTAAAGAGTGGAGTGGTCAAAAACTGCGAGACCTGACCTTGGCCAGTTTGTTTCCAGCCATAGGTCTGGCCGTGTTCCTGGTATTATGGCAATTGGGTGCCCAGCAAATTAACACGTCGTTGGGTACCTTTCCAGGTCCTATGCAGGTGGTTGAGCAGTGGAATAATCTGGTTGATGAACATCAGCATGAGATGCAGCGGGAACAGGCTTTCTATGATCGCCAAGAGCAAAGAAATACGGCAATGTTACAGAAAAATCCTGAAGCTGATGTTAGCTGGCGTGATTTTAATGGCCGGGTTACTTTTTTCGATCAAATACTCACAAGTCTTTGGACCGTTTTGAGTGGCTTTTTTCTGGCAACACTCATTGCTATCCCGCTAGGCATTATTATCGGATTAAACAAGCATATTTATAATGCCATAAATCCAATCATTCAAATATTTAAGCCTGTCTCACCCTTGGCCTGGCTGCCTTTGGTGACCCTGGTGGTTAGTGCAGTTTATGTGAGTGATGAACCCATTTTTTCACGCGCCTTCCTGGTTTCAATGATTACCGTAACCCTGTGCTCATTATGGCCCACCCTGGTTAATACCTCGGTAGGTGTGGGTAGCGTTAATCAGGATCTGAAAAATGTCAGCAAAGTTTTAAGGTTAGGCTGGCTTACCTATGTCATTAAGGTCGTTATTCCGTCGGCAATTCCCATGATGTTTACGGGTTTGCGTCTGTCTTTAGGCATTGCCTGGATGGTTCTGATTGCTGCAGAAATGCTGGCGCAAAGCCCTGGGCTGGGAAAGTTTGTATGGGATGAGTTTCAGAATGGCTCTTCCAGCTCCCTGAGTAGAATTTGTGTGGCTGTGTTGGTTATCGGCGTTATTGGTTTTTTACTGGATAGAGCAATGTTGTTCATTCAGAAATGGGCTAACTGGGATAAAAGCACAGTAGCTCGTTGAATTGAGGTGATGATTATGAAACAAAAACAGCTGGCTTTATCCAAAATTGGTATGGAATTTCCAACTGCAAACGGAACTTTCTGCGCACTTAAAGATGTAGACCTTACTATCGATAAAGGTGAGTTTGTCAGCATTATCGGTCACTCGGGTTGTGGTAAATCGACCGTTCTCAATCTGGTTGCTGGTTTACATAAAGCCACATCAGGCGGTGTTTTGCTTAATGGACGAGAAGTGAATGAACCCGGACCAGAAAGGGCCGTGGTATTTCAAAATCATTCCCTGATGCCCTGGATGAGCTGTTACCAAAATGTTGAGCTTGCCGTTAAGCAAGTGTTCAAAGGCAATAAAAGCCGTAAAGAAATGAAGCAGTGGATTGAGTACAACCTGGAGCTTGTACATATGACTGATGCCATGCATAAGCGTCCGGATGAAATTTCAGGTGGGATGAAACAGCGAGTTGGTATTGCGCGTGCCTTGGCGATGGAGCACAAGTGTTGCTAATGGATGAGCCCTTTGGCGCACTGGATGCACTCACCCGTGCGCATTTACAGGATTCCGTCATGGAAATTCATGCTGAACTGAAGAACACCGTCATAATGATTACCCATGATGTTGATGAAGCGGTTTTGCTGTCAGATCGTATTGTGATGATGACCAATGGCCCTTCGGCAACCATCGGGGAAATTCTGGATGTTGACCTACCCAGACCCAGAGACCGGATTCAGATGGCTGATAACGCCAAATACAATCATTGCCGTCATGAAGTATTGCGCTTTCTGTATGAAAAGCAGCGCAAGGTAGAGGCGTTATCGTCAACCAGCCAAAAAACAGAACCTGTAGAGACTCCCCGTCTGACTAAAAAAGCAGCAACGGCCTGATAGGTCCTTGTCCGGCGTGAGCAGAGCAAACCAAATAGAGGTTTAACAATGAAAAAACAACTCTTAGTCATCGGTAATGGCATGGTCGGCCACCACTTTGCCGAACAGTTGATGGCATCGGATAGTGCTGATGAATTTCAGCTGCAGGTTTTTGCTGGAGAAAAGCACCCCGCTTATGACCGTGTGCATCTGTCCGAGTATTTTGAGGCCGAAAGTGCCGCTCACCTGCAACTGGGTGACGCTGATTTTTACAGCCGCGATGGGATTAACCTGCACCTGAACCAGCCGGTGTTGAGTATCGATCGGGCGGCTCGCAAGGTGACAACCGCCACAGGTGAGTTTGGCTACGATAAACTGGTGCTGGCAACCGGATCTTATCCCTTTGTACCGCCAATTCCGGGACGCGAACAGGATCACTGTCTGGTGTACCGCACGCTGGATGATCTGGATGCGATTCGTGAGAGTGCCAAGGGGGCGACCGTGGTGTTGTGGTGGGGGGAGGGCTGCTGGGTCTTGAGGCGGCGAACGCACTGAAAAAACTCGGACTGGAAGCGCATGTCGTAGAATTCGCACCGCGGCTTATGCCAGTTCAGCTGGACGCAGAAGCGGCGCAGTTGTTACGCCGCAAAATCGAAGATCTGGGTGTTCAGGTGCATACCGAAAAAGCGACCCGTGAAATAGTGCCGGGTGATGAGCAGCGCTTGCGCATGTGTTTCAGTGATGAAACCTGGCTGGAAACCGATCTGATCGTGTTTTCTGCAGGTATTCGCCCCCAGGATAGCCTGGCGGCTCAGGCCGGTCTAGAATTGGGTGAGCGTGGCGGCATAGTGATCGATAACCAGTGTAAAACCAGTGATGCAGATATTTATGCCATAGGTGAATGTGCGCTGTGGCAAAAGCAACTGTTCGGGTTAGTCGCACCCGGTTACACCATGGCCCGAGCGGCGGTATCAGACCTCACAGGGGATGCTAAAAGCAGTTTTACTGGCGCGGATATGTCCACCAAGCTGAAATTACTGGGGGTGGATGTTGGTTCCATCGGTGATACCCATGGAACCACTCCGGGTGCACTGAATTACCGTTATTCCGATGAATTGGTGGGTGTCTATCGGCGCCTGGTGGTGTCACCAGATGGCAAACACCTGATCGGTGCGATTCTGGTTGGCGATAATAGCTACTACGATACCCTGCTGCAGTTCGCCTTGAACGGTATAGAGCTGCCAGAGTACCCGGAAGCCCTGATCCTGCCATCCACCGGCCAGGATACGCCTGGGCTGGGCGCTGACGCGCTGCCCTACGAGGCCACCATCTGTTCCTGCCATAACGTTACCAAGGGTGATATCTGTGAAGCGATGAATGATGGTGCTGTGTTCATGGCTGACCTGAAAGGCAGCACTAAAGCGGCTACCGGCTGTGGTGGGTGTGCCGCTATGGTTAAAAATGTACTTGAAGCCGAGTTGGAAAAACGCGGCGTGCATGTCGATAAATCTATCTGCGAACACTTTGGCTACACCCGCCAGGAACTGTTTCATCTGGTCAGAGTTGAAGAGATCAAAACCTTTGCTGAACTGATCAGCCGTTATGGACAGGGCGGTGGTTGCGAGATTTGTAAACCGGCGGTGGCTTCGATTCTGGCCAGTGTCTGGAATGACCATGTGCATGAAACTGCACATGTGGCGCTGCAGGATACCAACGATACCTTTATGGCGAATATGCAAAAAAACGGGACCTATTCTGTTGTACCGCGTATTCCCGGTGGCGAAATTACCCCGACGATGCTGATCAGCATCGGTGAGGTGGGTAAAAAAATATAATCTCTACACCAAAATTACCGGTGGGCAGCGTATCGATCTGTTTGGTGCCACTCTGGATGAGCTGCCGTTGATCTGGGAAGAGTTGATAGCGGCCGGCTTCGAGACAGGCCATGCCTATGGCAAGTCCCTGCGTACGGTCAAGTCCTGTATTGGCGATACCTGGTGCCGCTATGGCGTGCAGGACAGTATGAGCATGGCGATACAGCTGGAAAATCGCTACAAGGGGCTGCGTACGCCGCACAAGGTGAAAATGGCAGTGTCTGGCTGTACCCGTGAATGCGCCGAAGCGCAGAGCAAGGATATCGGTGTGATTGCAACCGAGAAGGGCTGGAACCTGTTTGTGTGTGGCAACGGGGGGATGAAACCCCGCCACGCCGATCTGTTTGCCACTGATCTGGATGATGCCACCCTGATACGCTATATCGACCGGGTGCTGATGTTTTACATCTACACCGCCGATCGTCTGCAGCGCACCTCGGTCTGGATGGAAAACCTCGAAGGGGGCTTGGGCTACCTGCGTGATGTGGTGATAGATGACAGCCTGGGGCTGGGTGCTGAACTGGAAACCCGCATGCAGCATGTGGTGGATAGCTATCAGTGCGAATGGAAAACCGCCTTGCAGGACCCTGGCAAGCGTAAACGTTTCCGTAGCTATGTGAATGCAGCGGAGCCGCGTCGGGCACGAATTGCGGTTATTGAAGAGCGTGGTCAGTTGATACCAGCGCGTGATGTGACCGAGGAGGAATGTGTATGAACTCAGCTATGTCTATCGACTCTGAATGGATGCCGGTTTGCCACCTGGATGATCTGGTTGCCGGTGCCGGTGTTGCCGTTATTATCAATGGGCAACCGGTGGCGATTTTCTGGTTGCCGGGGCAGCAGATAGAATGCTATGCGCTGTCGCACACCGATCCTTTTTCCGGTGCCGATGTGCTGGCGCATGGCATCCTGTGTGAAATAGAGGGGGCCTGGTCGGTGGCCTCGCCACTCTACAAACAGCATTTTCGTCTGGATAATGGTGTTTGCCTGGAAGATCCGCAGGTCAGTGTGGCCTGCTGGCCGGTCAGGCTGCACGCTGGACAGGTGGAAATAGCTGGCTTTACATCACAGGATTAACTGCAGAGACTGATTAGTCTTAAAAGACAATATAATTATAACAAAATTCATAATCAGTATTTTCAGTTATAATGGTTTCGGAGTAGACTACGCCTCAATTGCCTAGTTAAAAGCCTGTGTCAATGCAGGTATCAGGGGAAAAGAGTAGTCATGTACCAGTATAATAACGTCGATCAGCAAATCGTCGATGAACGTGTTGAGCAGTTCCGCGATCAGACCCGCCGCTATCTGGCCGGGGACTTATCTGATGATGAGTTTCTGGCCTTGCGCCTGATGAACGGTTTGTATATCCAGCGTCAGGCACCGATGTTGCGCGTAGCCATCCCGTATGGACTTATGTCTTCACCACAGTTGCGCAAGTTAGCCCATATCGCCCGCACCTACGACAGAGGTTATGGGCACTTTACCACCCGTACCAATATTCAGTTCAACTGGCCCAAGCTGGAAGAGGTGCCGGATATTCTCGCCGAGCTGGCAAAAGCGCAGATGCATGCCATTCAGACGTCCGGTAACTGTATCCGTAATACCACCACGGACCACTTCGCCGGTGTTAACGCCGATGAACTGGAAGATCCACGTCCCTGGTGTGAAATTATCCGTCAGTGGTCAACACTGCATCCGGAGTTTGCCTACCTGCCACGTAAATTCAAAATTGCCGTGACCGGCAGCAAAGAAGACCGTGCCGCCAGTCAGGTGCATGATATAGGTCTGCACCTGGTCAGTAATGCGCAGGGCGAAGTCGGTTTTGAAGTGCTGGTCGGTGGTGGTCTGGGGCGTACTCCGGTAATTGGTAAAGTGATCCGTGAGTTTTTACCCAAAGCCGATCTGCTGTCCTATCTGGATGCAATTCTGCGGGTGTATAACCTCAAAGGCCGTCGTGACAACAAGTACAAGGCACGTATCAAAATTCTGGTGGAGTCACTGGGCATTGATGCCTTCCGTGAGCTGGTGGAAGCCGAATGGCAGCATGCCCGTGATACAGAGCTGACCCTGACACAGCAGGAGATTGACCGGGTGAAGGCGTTCTTCGTGCCACATCCGTATGAATCCCTGCCTGACAGCTGTGCCGATCTGGATGCAAAACTGGCTGCGGATACCGATTTCCGTGTCTGGTATGAGCGTAACACCCGGGCGCACAAAGTATCCGGTTATCGCAGCGTTGTGGTGTCGTTAAAGCCACTGCTGGGCGCGCCAGGCGACATCACCGATCTGCAGATGGATGTGGTGGCCGATCTGGCTGAGCAGTACAGCTTTGCCGAGATACGCTCCACCCATGACCAGAACCTGGTGCTGGCTGAAGTGCGTAAAGCTGATCTCTATCCTGTGTGGCAAACCCTGGCAGAACACAACCTGGCGCGTGCCAACATCAACACCCTGACCGACATGATTGTCTGCCCCGGGTTTGATTTCTGTGCGCTGGCCAATGCCAAAACGCTGAACATTGCCGATGCGATCAATACTGAATTTGAAGATCTGGATTACCTTTACGATTTGGGCGATATTCAGCTAAACATGTCCGGTTGTATCAATGCCTGTGGTCATCACCATGTTGGTCATATCGGTATTCTGGGTGTCGATAAGAAGGGTGAAGACTGGTACCAGATCACTTTAGGTGGTTCGGGCCGCGAAGATGCCTCACTCGGTAAGGTACTGGGTAAAGCGGTCGCGGCCGATGAAGTGCCTGCTGTGCTGCGTAAAATACTGGAAACCTATGTAGAACAGCGTAACGATGAAGAGCGCTTTCTGGATACCGTGCGTCGTGTAGGTGTCGCCCCGTTTAAGGAGAAAGTTTATGCCGTTGCTCATTGATCGCCAAACTGCCGAAAATACCTGGACCTTGGTTAATCCGGAGCAACCGGAAGATTTCCAGGCAACCGCCATCAAACACCTGCTTGTCCCGTTTGCTTTGCTGCAACCAGCGGCTGATGCCAGGCCGGAACATCTGGGTGTGCAGATCAACGGTGAACAAGCCGCCGAAGATCTGCAGCCCTGGTTTTCACGGCTCTCTCTGATCGCTATAGAATTTCCTGTATTTCGTGATGGCCGTGGTTATAGCCTGGCCAGGCAGTTACGTCGATTGGGTTATACCGGTGAGTTGCGGGCTGTTGGCGACATAGGTCGTGATCAGTTGGGCTATCTGGAGCGTTGTGGCTTTAATGCCTTTGCTCTGGCCGATGAAAAATACAAACCGGAAATGCTCAGTGCCTTTACTGAAATCTCCGTGCGTTATCAGGGTGCCGCCGATGATCCCCGTCCAATCTACCGTCAATCCTGAAGGGTATAATAAAGGGTACAGAGTATGTCAGATGTATTAACACCTCAGTTGCAGGATAAAATAGCCCAGGCTGTGAGTTTGTTGCAGCAAGCTGAAAACCAATATCAGGGCAATCTGGTGCTGGCAAACAGTCTCGGTGCTGAAGATATGGTGCTGGCTGACCTGCTGGCGCAGCACCTGCCGGGTATCGGTCAATTTGTACTGGATACCGGACGTTTACCCGAAGAGACCCTGACGTTATTGGCAAAATTCTCAGAGCGTTATCCGCAATTGCAAGTAGATGTTTATTACCCGGATGCCACGGCTGTAGAAGCTTTTGTACGCGATCATGGTATTAATGCCTTTTATGAATCCCAGGCGCTGCGTAAAGGCTGTTGCGGTGTGCGCAAGCTGGAACCGCTTAAGCGTGCTTTGGCAGGGCGTGCGGCCTGGATTACCGGCTTGCGTCGTGAGCAGTCGGTCACCCGTGATGCTGTCGAACTTTCCGAGTGGGATGCGGCTAATGGTTTGCAGAAGCTCAACCCGCTGGCAGACTGGACTCAGACTGAAATATGGCTATATATCAAACACTTTGATGTACCTTATAATGCACTGCATGACCAGCACTATCCCAGCATAGGCTGTGCCCCCTGCACACGTTCTATTACTGTAGGGGAAGATGTACGTGCCGGTCGCTGGTGGTGGGAAAATCCTGAAAACCGTGAATGCGGGTTGCATGCAGCGGCCAGTTCCAGCATTCCATTACGCAGTCGTTAAGTTTTAACACAGGATAAAATCGATGCAATATCTGCCGCTGTTTTTTGACCTCAAGGGTCGGGATGTGCTGCTTGTCGGCGGTGGCGATATTGCTCTGCGTAAAGCCAGACTGTTGAGTCGTGCCGGCGCACAGCTTAGTGTTGTGGCCCTGGAAATTCTGCCTGAACTGCATGAACTGCTGGAGCAACACCAGGGGCTCGCCATTACCGGTCCTTACCATGCGCCCTTGCTGGCAGGTAAAACCCTGGTGCTGGCCGCTACCGATAATGAAGCCCTGAATGAGCGCGTACATCACGATGCGATAGCCGCCAATGTGCCGGTGAATGTGGTGGATAATCCGGCGCTGTGCACCTTTATTTTCCCAGCCATTGTCGATCGTTCACCTATTGTTATCGGTATCAGCTCCGGGGGGCAGTCACCGGTATTAGCGCGTATTCTGCGCTCCAGGCTGGAAAGTCAGATACCGGTCAGTTTCAGTCGTCTGGGGCAGTTAGTTGGGCGACTACGTGATCAGGTCAAGGCGCGTTTTGGCTCGGTGAATGAGCGTCGGGTATTCTGGGAAAAAGTGCTGAATGGCCAGGTCGCCGAGCGGGTATTTGCCGGTCGGGATGCCGAGGCCGAGGCGCTGCTGTTGGAGCAGATCGCTGCGGGTAATACCGATAATCACACAGGTGAGGTCTATCTGGTGGGTGCTGGCCCAGGTGATCCGGAGTTGCTGACCTTCAAAGCCTTGCGCTTGATGCAGCAGGCCGATGTGGTGCTGTATGACCGCCTGGTGTCGGACGAAGTACTGGAGCTGTGCCGTCGCGATGCCGATCTGATCTATGTGGGTAAAAAACGCGATAACCATGCAGTGCCGCAGCAGGATATCAATCAACTATTGATTGATCATGCCCGTGCTGGACGGCGTGTGGTGCGCCTGAAAGGTGGTGATCCATTTATTTTTGGTCGAGGCGGGGAAGAGCTGGAGCAGTTGAAAGCGGCGGGCATACCGTTTCAGGTGGTGCCGGGTATTACCGCAGCAAGCGCCTGTTCTACCTACGGTGGTATTCCGCTGACCCATCGTAACTATGCGCAGTCGGTTAAGTTTGTTACTGGGCAATTAAAGAATCGTACTTCGGATCTTAACTTTGCCGAACTGGTGCAGCCAAATCAGACTATCGTGTTTTATATGGGGCTACACACCCTGGAGTTGTTGGTACAGGGGTTGATGGAGCAGGGTAAACCCGCCGATACCTTGATAGCGATCGTGTCACAGGGTACGTCAGCACAGCAGCGGGTACTTACAGGTCAGTTGCAGACCATCGTTGCGCAGCAGGCTGAAGCGCAGCTTGAGGCACCGGCGATCATTATTGTAGGGGAGGTGGTTGCACTGCAGTCTCAACTCAGTTGGTTCGGTGCAGCAGCTGAAACTGAATGACGTTTGAGCCAAGGCCAAATTCTGGCATGATAGCGCTATGAATACTTGGTTTGTTTATATACTCCGCTGTGCGGATAACTCTCTGTACACAGGTATCACTACTGATACTAACCGCCGTGTGCAGGAGCATAATCAATGCAATCGACTGGGCGCCCGTTATACACGAGCCCGCCGTCCGGTTGCACTGGTCTGGCAGGAGTCTCATCCGAATCGCAGCAGCGCGTTAAAGCGCGAAGCTGCACTGAAAAAACTGCCACGTCCGGCCAAAGAACGCTTGTTTGAACTTAGCGAGTGAACTGCATCCGCTGACCACAGATACCGGGTTCCTTAATCTGTCCTTCCTGATACACAATCCGTCCATTCACCAGTGTGGTATCAATACTGCTTCTGAACTGATAATGCTCGAAGGGTGACCAGCCACATTTGTACAGAATATTATTGCGAGTGACGGTGTAAGGCTTATGCAGATCGATCAGCACCAGGTCGGCAAAATAGCCTTCGCGCAGATAGCCGCGATCAGCGATTTTGTATCGCTCAGCCACGTTATGGCTGGTTTTTTGTACGATACGTTCAAGAGTAAAAATGCCGTTATGGTAATGCTCCAGCAAACTGGGTAGAGCGTGTTGAACTAAAGGTAATCCGGCTGGGGCGGTAAAATACGTATCAGCCTGTTTTTCTTCCCAGGTGTGCGGGGCGTGGTCGGTGGCGATGATATCGATGACATCTTCATTGACAGCGCGCAGCAGCGCTTCGCGATCAGCCAGGGACTTAATTGCCGGATTGCACTTGATCTGGTTACCCAGCGTCAGGTAATCATCACTGCTAAAGAACAGATGGTGTACACAGGCTTCAAGGGTAATTTGTTTGCCGGTGACGGGGCCAGCTGTAAACAGTTGCAGCTCATCGGCTGTGGTCAGGTGCAGTACATGCAGCTGTGTGCCGAATTTTTTTGCCAATTCCACGGCCAGAGTGGACGACTTCAGGCAGGCTTCACGTGAACGGATCTCCGGATGATGAATCACCGGGATATTATCGCCGTATTCAGCACGGTAGCGGGCTTCATTTGCCAGGATGGTCGGCGAGTCTTCACAGTGAGTGACCACAATGGAGGGGGCTTCACGGAAAATACCTTCCAGTGCCTGTATGTCATCCACCAGCATATTACCGGTAGAGGCACCCATAAATACCTTGACACCACAGGCCTGATTTTTATCCAGTCGTTTGATTTCTTCCAGATTGTCATTGGAAGCACCCATGTAAAAAGAATAATTTGCTATCGATTTTTCACCTGCTATAGCAAATTTAGCTTCCAGAGCATCCAGCGTCAGTGTGGGTGGCTTGACGTTCGGCATTTCCATATAACTGGTGATGCCGCCAGCAACAGCGGCGCGTGATTCGGTGAAAATATCGCCCTTATAGGTAACGCCTGGCTCTCTGAAATGTACCTGATCATCAATCATACCCGGCAGCACATACTTGCCACCAGCATCCAGAATTTCGCAATTCTCCGGTGGCGGAATGAAATCGGCAATTTTCTCGATTCGCTCACCGGAAATCAGTATGTCGGCGTCACTGATTCGACCTTCGTTGACAATTTTGGCATTTTTAATCAATAGGTGAGTCATGCTGGTGTCTCAGTTAACTGGTTTTGTTTCAATTATAAACCGAATGCGCTTTATTCGCAGCGCATCAATGACTACAATAGTGAACAATAGCTTCGCATCTCTGGCAGAATAAAGGAACCACCATGCTGTCTCTATCCTTGAGAAAATTTGCAATTACAACTGGCATCGCATTAACACTCTCAGCGTCCGCTGTGCAGGCGCAACAGGAAAATGATCCATGGGAAGGGTTTAACCGTGCCATGTTTTCATTTAATGACAGTCTGGATCGGGCCGTTATAAAGCCTGTTACTCAGGGTTACCGTTATGTAACACCGGAGATAGCACAAACCGGCGTAAACAATTTCTTTGAAAACCTCAAAGACGTTAAGACTTTCTTTAACAACCTGTTTCAGGGCAAGGTGCATAATGCACTGGAAGATTTTGTCCGTATCACCTATAACACCACTTTTGGTTTGGGTGGGGTGATTGATGTTGCGACCCCATTTGGTATGGCCAAAAATGATGAAGATTTCGGTCAGACTTTAGGTTACTGGGGTGTGTCATCCGGTCCTTACGTTGTACTGCCTCTGTTTGGGCCCAGTACAGTTCGCGATACAGCCGGTATGGTACCTGATTGGCACCTGGACCCGGTCAACTATGTTGATGACCGTGCAACGCGTAACTCGTTGCGTGTATTGAGTGTGCTTGATACGCGCTCACAGCTACTGGATGCTGAACGTATCATCAGTGGTGATCGTTACATATTTATCCGTGATGCCTATCTGCAACGCCGTGAATACCTGATTAATGACGGTGTGATGGATGTTCGCTATGATGAATCAGATTTCTAAAACTTCTTGTCTCCAGTGTTGTTAAACAGGTCGGCTCATGAATCGAATCAATAACGGGGTTTGGGATTTATGAGCCGAATTTTTCAGCATGTCTTGCTTGCTTCAGCTTGCACTGAAACGGTAGATCGGCTGTTTGAACTCTGTGAACTTTGTGATCAGCCGAATATCAAGATTTCACTGGCTCGAGATCTGAATGCAGTAGCTGAAGTGCTGGATCATGTGGAGTTTTCTCTCGCTATTCTGGACCTTTCCCTTGTTGACGCAGGTCTTCTTCAGCGTATTGCTGCAGGGTTGAATCCGAAACCTGTAGTGGCAGTAGTACCGAAAGACAGCTCGGAGGCCGTGCGACAAGCACTGCGCGCGGGTGCCGATGATGTTTTTTTACGCTCAGAGCTGGACGATCAACCCGATGCCTTCATAGCCTCAATAGAGCGTCAGATTCGCCGGGCTGCTTTTATTGAAAACACCTCTCGCCTCAGAGACTCGCTGGAGCGTAGCCTGGATGAGTTGCGTGCCGATCATCATGCCGCACAGCATGTACAGCAAAATCTGTTACCACCGCATGAGCAGGTGATTAACAATCTGCGTTTTGAATATACCCTGACACCTTCGCTGCTGCTTAGTGGGGATTTTGTCGATGCAATTAGAATTAATGACCATCAGGTGATGTTCTATCTGGCTGATGTTTCAGGCCATGGCGCCTCGTCAGCACTGGTGACGGTGTTGCTGAAAAACCTAACCGGTCGGCTGGCTCGTAACTACCATCGTAACTCCAGCTTTGACATTCTCTCGCCATCAGCTACCCTTAGCCGCATTAATCAGGAAATTCTTCTGACGCGTATGGGTAAGCACATGACGATGTTCATCGGGCTGGTCGATACGCGCACGTCTATGCTGACCTATGCTGTGGGTGGTCATCATCCGATGCCTGTGTTGAGTGCAAATGGAACGGCGGCTTTCCTGGAAGGCCGGGGTATGCCAGTGGGATTATTTGAGAAGCCTGTATTTGAAGAGCGTGAAATTGTGCTGCCAGCGCATTTTACCCTAACGTTATTTTCAGATGGAATCCTGGAAACAATTGCTGAACCTTCTCTGGCGGATAAGGAAGCCTTGCTGCTGAGAAAATTAAAAAATGGCTATGTTTCATCAGCACAACTTACTACAGAATTTGAGTTTGGTGCCGAAACACATCCTGATGATGTAGCTATTATGACGGTATCCAGAGCCTGACCATGAGTGACGGTGAAATTTATTATGCCTGTCAGGATGGGCATTATGTGCTTAAGTTTGTTGGAGAGGTGCGCTTAACACTTTGCTCCACTATTGATAAGCACTTAGAGCAATGCCTCTCCAATATCACGATCAAAGACACCCTGATCGACCTGACAGAGACAACCAATATCGACAGTACCTCGCTAGGCCTGGTGGCCAAGCTGGCGGTGAAGTGCAGCGAACGGGATATGCCCAAGCCAACACTGGTTTCAACCAACCCGGATATCACCCAGATATTGCTGGCGATGGGCTTTGATCAGGTGTTTCTGTTATTGGATTTTCTGCCTACCAGCGTCAAAGACCTTAAGCAGGTGCCCTTTGTGCTGGAGTCAGAAGATGATGTGCGCAAACGTATTATTCACGCTCACAGGGTATTGATCGACTTGAATGAAGGTAACCGCAGTGCTTTCAAGGATCTGGTTGAGACCCTTGAAAGCTGTTCCTGATAGCAGGTTATAAACCTGCTTGACGTGATTTAGAGTTTACTCAGCAAGGTTTCCAGTTTCACCTGATCCGCTGCAAAATTACGTATACCCTCAGCCAGCTTTTCGGTAGCCATAGCATCTTCATTCATCTGCCAACGGAAAGCGGCTTCATCTACGGCGGCTTGCTGATCATCCGATTGTGGGTTTTCCGCACTGAGTCGACGCTCCAGCATCTCCTCAGAATCAGACAACTCCTGCATCAGTGCAGGGCTGATAGTCAGACGGTCACAGCCGGCCAGTGAGCGTATCTCACCGATATTACGGAAACTGGCACCCATCACCACCGTGTCATAGCCATGTGTCTTGTAATAGCGGTAGATGCGGCTCACGGAAGCGACGCCTGGGTCCAGCTCACCACTGAAATCCTGATCCGGAAAGCGCGCTTTGTGCCAGTCCAGAATACGCCCGACGAAAGGTGAAATCAGAAATACACCTGCCTCAGCGCAGGCCTTGGCCTGACTAAAGCCGAATAACAGCGTCAGGTTGCACTGAATCCCTTCTTTTTCCAGAACCTTGGCTGCTTGAATACCTTCCCAGGTCGAAGCGATTTTGATCAGCACGCGTTCACGGCCTACACCGAACTTAGCATACATCTCAATCAGCTGACGGGCTTTGGCCAGGGTTGCCTGAGTATCAAAGGAAAGGCGGGCATCCACTTCGGTTGAGATGCGCCCTGGAATCATCTGGCTGATTTCGCTACCTAGCAAGACAGCCAGTTGATCGGTCATATTTTGCAGTATCTCTGCATTACTGCCACCGAGCGCTTCGGCTTGCTGCTTTGCTGTTTGCAACAGGTGTGCATACTTGGCATCCTGCGCAGCTTTCAGCATCAAAGATGGGTTGGTGGTGGCATCCACCGGCTTAAAGCGCGCAATGGCATCGATATCACCGGTATCGGCTACCACACTGGTCATCTGTTTCAGTTGTTCGAGCTGGTCCATCGTCAATTCCTTATCCTGTTACAAATTCAAGTGCCTGTTTAAAGACTTCCGGCCCGGCCGTTTTCTTGTGGCCGTTTTCACTAATATGCCGGCGAAACTGTTTACCGCCACGCTGGCCATGAAACAGGCCCAGCAGATGTTTGGTAACAGCATAAAGTGGCGCGCCCAACGCAACCTGCGCCTCAATATAGGGAATAAAGGCTTCCGCTATAGCCTGCCGGGACGCAACCGGGTGATGATCATCAAACAACAGGGCATCCACCTGGCTCAGCAGCGGGTAGGGATTCTGGTAAGCCTCCCGGCCGATCATAACACCATCCACATGCTGCAAGTGCGTAATGCAGGCATCCATAGATGTTATACCGCCATTGATGATAATTTCCAAGTCTGGAAACACTTGTTTAACTTCATAAACCCGATCGTAACACAGCGGCGGTATTTCACGGTTCTGCTTGGGGTTAAGTCCCTGCAGAATAGCCTTACGGGCATGAACGATAAAGGTACTGCAACCACTCTGGCGCACCTGCTCAATAAAATCCAGCAGATATTCCTGGCTATCCAGCTCATCTATTCCCAGGCGATGCTTGATGGTTACCGGAATACTCACCGCATCCTGCATCTTCGCCAGGCAGTCTGCTACCCGCTGAGGGTGCTCCATCAGACAGGCACCAATCATATTGTTTTGCACCCGGTCACTGGGACAACCCACATTCAGATTAACCTCATCATAGCCATGATCTTCCGCCATACGTGCACAGAGCGCCAACTCCTCCGGGTTGCTGCCACCCAACTGCAGGGCAACAGGGTGCTCATCGGTGGTATAACGCAGAAAACGCTCCCTGTGCCCATGAATCAACGCCCCGGTGGTGACCATTTCGGTATAGAGCAGGGCATTGTGTGTCAGCAAACGGTGGAACGAACGGCAGTGTGAATCAGTCCAGTCCATCATGGGTGCAACCGAAAAGCGCCGAGCCCTTGAAACCCGTGTGTTGACTGGTATTGAGGTTGTTTTTGCTGTGTTTTCGAGTGTTTGATTTTTCTTCATTTATGCGGGTTTTTGTATGTTTATGAAATTCGTTTACTACTTTTTTACTACCGAAAATTGAATAGCAAGTCGGCATAGAGCCATGACAGGTCCAGCTTATTCGCCGAGGGGAGCAAGTATACAGTGAGAGTAAGTTATTTACGAAAAATCGCGGTTCTTGAAATCCAATTCGGAATTAACATGTTCAGATCTGGAAAATAGGTATGGTTTTTAATAGGTTATCAATTAAACACCTTTTTGAGTGTATAACTGTATACTTATTGGGTTGAAAGCTATTAAGTGTACACTTATACTTAGTTTAAATGTTTTTTCTGACTAGATATTTGGGGCAATGAACCAGACAACAGCCATCCAAAAACTCAACCAGCTCGACCAGCAGGGGCGTTATGTGTTCAGTTACAGAGATTTGGAAAAAATTTTTGCTGAAGACAGTAAGCGAACTTTGCATGCCAGCTTGAGTCGGTTGGTCAAGCAGAACATTCTGGAACGTGTTGGCAGAGGGGCGTACCTCTACGCTTTGTCGCATAAGAAAAAAGGGCCCGATACGCTGGAGTTAGTTGCGAAAACATTGCGCCGGGGTGAATACAACTATGTCAGCTTGGAATCAGCGCTCTCTGAATATGGTGTCATCTCACAAATCCCGATGGATCGCCTCACTGTAATGACGACTGGTAGAAAAGGTGAATACAAAACACGTTACGGAACGATTGAGTTTACCCATACCAAAAGGTCGGTCAGTGAAATTGTTCAGAGCATAAAAACCACAAAGCGGCCATTGCGCATGGCAACCAAACAAGCCGCTTGGCGAGATCTAAAACGTGTGGGCAGAAACACGCATCTTGTAGACAAGGATATGCTCAATGAAGATTAATCCGGCTGATTTCGACCAACTCGTCGTTAGGGCAATGCAACAAAATGAAGTAGCAGCCATGCGGCCTGTTATTGAAAAGGAACTTCTGCATTATGACATTTTGTATTGCCTTGACCAGGCAGGATTGTTGAATGAACTGGTATTTCAAGGTGGCACCTCATTACGGTTGTGTTACGGTGCTAACCGCTTCAGTGAAGATCTGGATTTTGCTGGTGGTACCGGATTCTCATCAGTAGAGCTAGCTGCTATGAAAGACTGTATAGAGACATACATCGGACAACGCTATGGGCTTGATGTTAACGTTAAAGAGCCAAATGTCTTAAAACAGGACGTACAATACGCTGAGCTTCGCATTGAGAAATGGCAAATCTCGATTACCACCGCACCGGGACAGAAAAGTATGCCAAGACAACGTATCAAACTTGAAATTGCGAATATTCCGGCTTATACCAAAGCAGCAATGCCGCTGCGTAACAACTATGATTTTCTACCAGACGGTTATGAAGATACCCTGATTTTTACGGAAAGCCTGGACGAAGTCATGGCGGATAAACTGATTGCTCTACCAGCAACACAAAGATATGTTCGCCATCGAGATTTGTGGGATCTGGTCTGGCTACAGCAACAAAATGCAAAACTTGATCCAGTACTAGTGAGCAACAAAGTAGCCGATTACAAAATTCCCAATTATCAATGGCTACTAGAGTCCCGTATTAACTCACTGGAAACAATTGTATCCAGCCAGGCATTTCATGCTGAAATGAAACGTTTTTTGCCAACTCCGGTGTATGACCGGACTATGGGCCAGGATAAATTTAAATCCTTTATGCTGAGTTCGTTAAAAAGTCTTATGGAAGAGCTACACAACCATCTTTTTGCGGTTAAAAAAACTGATGTTGAATTTAGGTTGTAGGCACTGCAACCCAGTTGATTGAAAGTGTGAATCTTTCCAGTCCATCATCGGAGTAACGCTGAATTCGCCGACCAAAGCTCATTGAAATTGGGGCTGAATTTTTAAGTCCTTGAGATAAAAATATTAGCAATTCGTATGTGGTAACCGTTCCACGATCAGGTAAGTATGTAGCTCTGGGTGTTGATCAAACTCTAAGTGTCGGATGATGCAACCTAGTTCCATGAATAACTTCAAAAATCCATTGACCCGAGGGAGGAGTAGTAGACTTCAGGGCCCATAAAATCATCTGTTTGGTCTCCGGCATCCACTGTGCCGCCAAACGAAAATATGAACACGCCACCTGCATTTAAGCTATTGATGATTTTGCTGATCACCTGTTGCTGCTGCGCTAAGGGGATATGCCAAATGCTGTCCCAGGCACTTATAAAATCGTAAGTGTCAGGTAGTTCGAATTCACAGATGTCGGCATGGTAAAACTGTATATCAGGATGGCGCTGTTTTGCCAGACGGAGCATTTCGCTCGATACATCTATACCCGAAGGCTGGAAACCATGCTGCTGTAATAGATCGATAAAGCGACCTGTGCAACCACAGCCTATGTCCAGTGCCTTACCTGCATTTTTAGCGAAGGCCAGGGCCTTTTTATGCGGATTGATCCCATTATCTCGGTTAAAGCCTTCACTTTCCCAGAGGTGGGTGATTTGATTGTACGCCTGTCCAATATCGGTTGGTTTCATAAATTCAGACTGTAAAGTTTGTAAGTCAATCAGCTAATATTCACATAGAGATGGAATGGCATATACTCTTAACCACTACATTCATATCAGGGAAGATTAAAACATGTTACTAAATAGAATTGTATTTTTGTTTGCGTTATTGGTTTCGACCCAGGCGCTATCTCAGGTCTATCGCTGTACTGGTGACAACGGCCAAAAAGTGTTTTCAAGTTTACCCTGTGGCCCGGATGCTCATCAAATACCTGCACTGGAACTCACGCCTACCAGTGGTGGCTCACTGGGTGTTCAACAGGGTCAGAGATCATTAAGCCCTGGCAATGCCAGAAATGCGGGTCGACCACTGGATAAACAGCTGATAACAACACGCTATCAGGATCTCAGAAGTATTGTTAATCGATTAGTAGGTAGTGATCAACCAGCACTGCGAGATCGCCTTAGAAATGAGATACAACGCAATGAAGTACGCGCCCTGCGCGCTGAGGTACTGCATCCAGACTGGAATGTGATTAACGGGCGCTATGATGAGAGGTTAGAACAGATACAACGCCAACATTTGGGAGATAATGTAAACTTGGCAAGGGCGTGGATCAGGCTGGAAGCTGAGCGAGATGCGGCCTTGTTTTTATTAACTACCCCTTGAATCCTTTGTTTGGCTAAGGCCTGATTTAATCAGACCTTAGCCAGATTCTGTGGTTTTCCTTGCGCAAATGCCAGGACATTCTCAAATGCAATTTTGAAATAAAGCTCATAACTGTTCTTTTCAACATACCCCAGATGAGGGCTACAGAGAACATTGGGCAAGGACAACAAGGGTTCCTTCTCTGCTGTGGCTGGTTCAACCGAGAATACATCCAGGGCGGCGCGTTTGCTTGGATTCGCCTGCATTTCAGTATACAAGGCATTGGCCTCAACCAGCTCCGCTCGACTGGTATTTACAAATAAGGAGTCTGACTTCATCAAGGCCAAATCCGCTTGAGTGACGCAGCCTTTAGTCACTTCATTTAACCTCAGGTGCAGTGACACTATGTCAGATTCAGTAAAAAACGCGTGCTTGGAGGAAGCTGACATAAACCCATGTTGTTCAGCCAGTTGTCTTGAGGAGTCACTTCCCCAAACAACTACAGACATTCCAAAGGCTTTGGCATACTGGGCTATGCGTTGGCCAATCTTTCCGTAACCCCATATACCCAGAGTTAATCCGTTTAGCGTGCGACCCAACCCAAGCACACCCGCTTGTTGCCATTGGGAAAGTGAAAGATTCGACACATACTCAGGAATATTTCGAGAAGCCGCCATAATTAAAGCCCAGCAAAATTCTGCGGGCGCAACCGGAGAGCCAATGCCTTCAGCGACAGCAACCCCATATTTATGGCACATATCCAGGTTCAGGTGGTTGCTGATTTTTCCGGTCTGGCTGATGAGTTTGAGGTTGGGAAGTTTTGATAGCAGCTCATCTGTGATCTGGGTACGTTCTCGAATTAAAACCAATGCCTCAACATGAGATAGCTTAAGCGCTAACTCATTCGTGTCTGTGTAAGTCTCATTGAGTACATCAACATCATGACCACTGAGAAGGTTAAAACAGTCCAGCGTTTTCACAATATTTTGATAGTCATCTAAAACGGCAATTTTCACAAAACGCTCCTTGAACTAAAACCGGCTCCACTCTATTTTCTGAATGACACCGTTATAAATATGAATCGTGTAATTCAGATCGTTATGGTGGTAAAACCAGATCTCTGATGTCGTCCAACGTATACAGTCACCCTGCCTGTCCTGGCTGGTACATACATCCGTGATGCTTTTATTCATGGGTTCGCCCATATGCATCAGCAAAAGAGTTGCCGGTTTCCCCTCATTACGTGTCAATCCGGTTTCGCGAAAGTTCAAATCCCTATGTGTGATAGCACACTTACCCAGGCTACGCAAAATTTTATCTTATAGTACCTTGATGGTTTTACAAGCTGGCACTTCGCCGGGGCAGTAGTAACACCAGCAAAGGTAAACACGAAAGTGACCGGTTAGCCCACAGGACTTTATAAATTATGGCTAACTAAATGCAAAAGTTGAGGGTTCAACTATGAAAAAACTATTGCTGGGTGCTGTTCTTATGCTTGCATCATTCACCGCTTCGGCGGGAACTGTAACCATCACTAACCCAACCGTAATACAGGGAAGTGGCTTTATTACAGAGGTTTCCACTCCTACTGGAGAATACATCTTTGGGGGGGACTTCTTTGAAGCTAGTGAAACTGTCGAACTGTCCTGGAATTCTCAGTTGACGGGTTTCGCTCAAGGGTTGGTTAATTTCAGCGTGTCTTCCTCGCTGGATAATTGGTCTCTGTCTGTCTTGGATGGTGGAGTCAAAAAATTGCTGACTGGCAATAATGCTGCTAATACAGCGGTTTTTGCGCCATTTACTAAAAATGGTGGCACTATATACAACCTTATCATGACTGGCACCACGGCCATCTCAAGTTTCTCGGTTGGTTTTTCTTATCCAGTTGAGGTTACTCAAACACCTCTGCCAGCCGCTGTATGGCTGTTTGGTTCCGTACTACTTGGTGGTTTAGCACTGCGTCGTCGTTCTAAAAATGCAAATATGCAGGCTGTTGTGGCCTAAGCCGTTCGTTGATTACTGCAAAATAACCGCGACGTAAAACTCGCGGTTATTTTTCTAAAACTGACCTGAAAATCAGGTTCCACTTAATCTTTTGAATTATGCTCCTGGAAATAGGAAATAATACAATTCAGATCATGATAGCTGGATATCAATCCAGTCGATGTTTCTGATAAATGGCTGCGACTTCATCCAGCTCGTGTTTGTGTGTTTGCAACCACGTCTGCATTTCCGCCGGAAAATCAGATAGTGGTCCCCATTCTATGCCATAGCCGGTGGGCATAAATAATGGAGCGAGCAGAGCGCATGCAGCGAGGTCGGCGCGTGAGAAGGTATCTCCAGCCAGGTAGTTCCCGGAGCGATAGATACTGCAGATCTCTTGTAGCAGCCCCTCAATAATCAGTCTGCACTTATCTGCATTGTCCGCATTAATACGCATCTTTTTACGCATGACCTTGGCGATTTTTGGGAACAGCGCGCGGAACAGCCAGCGTGAATAAAAAGGAGCTCCGGTGGTTAGCCAGGGTACAAGAATATCGGGGCGATCCAGTAAGTAATGATACGCAAATACACGCGTTGCCGGACCCAATTCAGCATCAAAGCGCTGCTCCCAGGCTATGGCACTTTGGGCCTGCTCGGGCGTGACGGGATTCAGCGCGGGTTGTGGCTGTAACGCTTCCAGATAATCAATTATCGCTGCAGATCCCTGAATCACCTGATCGCCGTGAGTCAGCAAGGGAACGGCAGTAGATTTTGATAGTTTACGGATCACGCGGAAATGAAAACCCGGTATCAGATTATGGCTTTGGTAGGGCAAGCCCTTGAAGTCCAGTGCCAACGCACTTTTTCAGAGAAGTGTGAAATGGGGAATTGGTAGAGGGTGAGTTCAGTCATTCAGAAATCAACTTTGTTGCGCAGTGACTTGGTTTTGCCACGCTGGGTTTTAGTATCCACACGTCGTCGTTGCGACCCCTTAGTGGGTTTGGTGGCACGGCGTAATTTGACCGGTTTAATCGCCTGTTGAATCAGCTCTTTCAATCGTTGTAGGGCATCGTCCTTGTTCATTTCCAGGGTGCGGAAGCGCTGAGCCTTGATCACTATTACCCCATCTAGGGTAATTCGCTGATCGGAATAGTTCAGCAAACGCTCCTTGTAGAAGGGTAGTAGAGACGAGCGATGAATATCAAAGCGCAGATGTACGGCAGACGCGACCTTGTTGACGTTCTGTCCACCAGCACCCTGGGCACGAATTGACTGAAATTCGATCTCCCAGTCTGCCAGCTGAATGTTTTCGGTGATTTCTAGCAAAAGAGCCTCTTGGTTAATATTGGGTGTGTCGCTTACTCAAGTGTAATGCTTGCGGGTAAGTGTAACCCAAATGATCTGTGGCGCCGAAATAATAGAGATTAACCTTGGGTTTATCTACCCAACGAGAGTGATGCTTGACCGATTAAACCGAGTCCAGCTTGTCTGACTTTATGCAGTATATGTCCGGCTATCGATACCTTGTTTAACAATTTATCAGCGACACTAGCCTTGTGACGTCATGATAGGAGGTAAACAATTGGAGTTTGAAGTCTGGTACATCTATGTAGGTACTGTATTGCTGCTGATGAACACCCCAGGACCCAGTCAATTGCTGACTCTCTCGAACAGCTTGTCATCGGGTTTCCCCGGAGCGGCGATGACGGCGGCGGGTGATTTGACAGCAAATATTATTCAAATGCTTCTGGCTACAGCTGGACTAGCTTACCTCATACAGAGCAACGAAGAGCTGATAACCTTGATAAAATGGGTCGGAGTGGCCTACCTTCTGTGGATGGGTATTTTGTCATGGGTTCGGCAAAAGCCGTTACGCGTCCACTCCCAGAAGCACAATGAGCGTCGAAGCAGATTGTCGCTGTACCTGCAGGGATTTATTGTCTCTGCCGTTAATCCGAAAGCCGTCATATTTTTTGCGGCGCTCTTTCCGCAGTTCATAAACAGCTCGCATGCTGTCGTACCACAGTTTGTAGTATTGAGCGCAACCTACCTTATCCTTGATGGCCTGTTCTTAATGACTTACGCCCTACTGGCTTCAAAGCTAGCGAAATGGCTGACACAAGATCATGTTTTCCTTCGACGGGCGCCTGGAGCGCTCCTTATTATTGTAGCGCTGGGGCTGGCGATGAAAACGGTCTAGCGCAATATCACCTGTGAATGCTTGTTGTCAGTTTGGCATAGGCTGAAGGCGAATAACCAACGTGCTTGCGAAATGCAAACGAAAAAGCACTTGCACTGGAATAGCCAAGCTCATCGGCAATTTTGGTTATCGGTAGGCCTTGATGCAGCGCATTGATAGCAAAGTTGATCTGGACTTGTTGGCGCCAGTCAGAAAAGGTTAGTCCTAGTTCTCGGCGGAAGATTCGGCTTATCGTTCGTGAGCTCGCACCTACTTGATCGGCAAGTGCTTCCAGGGAAGGATGCTCAGTAGGGTCTGCGAGTACCTTTTCGCAGACGAGTGCCGCCCGTCGATCTTGGGGGATACTGATGCTAGGGACTCGAAGATCTTTGTTGTGCATCTCCTCGAACAACAGCCCTAGCAGGTGGATGTTGTGAGTTGGGTTGAAGGTGGGGCTGGCACTGCGAACAATGGTTGTTAGCAGCAGTTGCTTCATCATTGGTGAAACCGTGATAGAGCGAACCGCATCGAGATGAGGGGCGTTTTGCAGATCTCCAACATAGAGGCTGGCCATTGCAGTTTGGCCACTGATGCAAATTTCATGTTCCAACCCTGGGGGGATAATTGCTGCACGTGCTGGATTAACAACACAAACCTGTCCCTGTGTTCTGACATGCATTGAGCCTGAACTGGCATAGAGAATTTGCAGTTCATTGTGAAAATGTGGCGCAATCATGCTGCCCGCAGGGTAACAGTTGACCCATGGAGCAATCTGGCTTTTTTCTGTAAATAGTTCACGACTGTTCATAAGATCCAGTCTGATCAGTTGAAGCTAATAATAGACTCAAGTAATCATCCGGTGGCATGGGGCGGTAGAGGTAGTAGCCTTTGGCTGAATGGCAACCCCAGGATTTGAGCATATCGAGTTGTTCCTGGGTTTCTATCCCTTCGGCGGTGGCATGGGTATGCAGATCCCTGCTTAGATGGATCAGGCTGCGGCAGAGTGTCTGGTGGGTTTCATTGTTTGTCAGATCCGACACAAACAGCCGGTCGATCTTGATCTCTTCAGGTGCCAGGCGGTTAATATTCTGCATAGAGCTGTAGCCAGCACCGAAATCATCAATGGACAGGCTGAAACCGGCCGCTCTAAGCAGGCTGGCATTTTCGACAGCCTGTCCTCTATCGCTGATTGCGGCGGTTTCGGTAATCTCCAGCACAAGACGTCGAGGTGAAATGCCATACTCGCGGCACAGATCAATCAACCCTAAGGCAAAATTCTGTTGCAGTAGATCACGGGCGGAAATATTGACGGCAAGAGTCGTGTCTTGCAAGGCCTCGGTGTGTTGCTGCATCCAACTCAACACACTATGCAGTATCAGTTGCGTCAGCTTGTAGATTAGCCCGACATTTTCAGCCAGCGGGATAAAATCGGCTGGTGACACCATCCCCAGTGTCGGGTGCTGCCAACGTAGCAATACTTCACCACTGTTGATTTTCTCACTGGCCAACTCCACCTTAGGCTGAATCACGAAGGTAAAGCCGTTGTTTTTGATCGCTTTGCTCATCTCGGCTACCAGCATCAGTTGACTATGCTGATGCAACTGTAAATCCGGTTGATATTGGCTCCACAGATGATTGGAACGCCAATTGGCACGGGCAGCCAACTGTGCATGTTGATAGAGTGTGGTTATATCCAGCCTATTCAGACAGCCTGACGCGACACCAATGGAGAAAAGTTGTTGGAACTCTATCTGCTCCAGGTGAATAGTTCGATTTAGGACGGGTTCGAGGTGCTCAATGATCTCTTGCGGACGGCTGGTCTGACGACACAGAAATATCAGAATCCCCTGATCCATATCAATTAGGCAGGCCTGGCTGATATTAGGCAGTTGATGCCTAATGATACAGGGCTCAGACTCAAGCGCCTGATTGACTCGCTTGGCAAGGATCGCTGTGGCTTTCACGGCACTACCAGGGCCAACGGCTTCACTGAGCTCGGTGATGCCTGATAACTGGATCAGCACTAGATGTACCGACAGGTTCGGCAAGGTTTCCTGATGGTGCAGATGGTTAAGGAAGTAGTTGCGGTTGGGTAGTCCAGAATCAGGATTGGTCATCAACTGCTGATTTTTTTCGCTTTCAAGGTATTGGGAACGTCGTGTCAGACTGAACGAAAAACACAGTAGTTCAATGAGGGTGCTGGCCAGTAAGGCATATTCAGTAAAGTTGTTAAATGGCAGTTGGTCACGAAATACCATGCCACCGATTGCGGCACCGACAATGAAAAAAGACCAAGCGACCAGATACAGGCCTGCCGGAGTGAAGCCGCGGCGAAGAATAGTAATTCCCCAGTATAGACTGAGAATTGAGACCACTCCCTGCAAGATGGAAAAGGGGGTGGCGTAATAGTATTGAGACATGAGCAAACTGATTACTACCGCTGTGGCAAAGGCCAGGTCCGCCAGGCGACGATAGTGCCACCAACGAGGTGAACGGGTACGGATCTGCAGGAACTGCAAGTTGAAGTGGAAAATGCTCCATGCCGAGAGGGTGTAAAGGGTCAAAATGATTGACCCCAGAAATTGATTGAACGCCATGGGCCACAACCAGGGCCCAAACCCCTGAGTTACACCCAGACTGAGAAATACAGTCAGATGAAATAAAATATAAAAGCCATAGGCTGGGTGGCGGAAGAGCAAGAAGGTGATCGTGTTATGAATCAGCAGTATCAACAAGGCACCAGCGGCAGCCGCCCAGATTTTGAAACTGAGTTCGGTCAATTGATCAAACTGCTGCGGACTCATTATACGTAGCGGAAACAGCAAGGGGCCGTCACTGGCTTTTCTGATCAGCACCAGGCTTTCGGTGTCCGGTTGCAGTTCGATAGGAAACCAGATGCTGGCGTAGGGTGCATCTGGGGTCCATTTCTGGGTATCTCCACGCACCCAGTGGTGTACCACCTGACCTTCCTGAATCAGGTAAAAATCCAGCTCATCGATCATGATGTTGCTAAGTCGCAAAATCAGTTCGGTAGGTGTCTGTACCGGCGGAAACTCGATCTTGTGCCAATAGGCTTCGGTGGAGAGGTCGTTGGCTTGATGAAAGTGGATGCGGCTGAAACTTAGCTCATGAAGCGCCTGCTCGGGTGTGAGAGGCTGTGTACCTTCGACCGCTGTAAGCAGCGGTTCAGAGATATAATCAGGTGAACCGGTGAAACCCGCGGGTACAGTGTAAGCTCCGGCATTGGCGGATAAGATTAAAAACAACAATATACCAGCGTGAATAAATAGGCGCAGATCTAACTTCCCATCCAGGCGTTTTCGACAGAGGATTCTACCTAAGTATAATGTTTTTTTTATGCAAGCGGCAGCCCCCATGCCTTTCGCTCGCGCTGCCAGCCAGCGGTTTTGCACGGTTAAAAAAAACGCTGACATTGCGACCAAGGTTATTGCTATGCTTGCCAGCCACTTGTTAAGCAAGCATTGGAGCATTGCGTTCATGAAGACTGAATCAAGCACTTTAGCCTTCTCTGCATTTATGGCGTTACTCATCGGCTGCGTTGGTATTTTTTTCACATTGGCCACTAACTCCCAAGCGATCCTGCTGGATGGGCTTTTTAACCTCATCTACTTCAGCGTAGCACTGGTGACCATGAAGGTAAGCAAATTAGCTAGCCGTCCAGATAGTGAGGCCTATCCCTTTGGCTATAGCTACTTTGAGTCGCTGGTTAATCTATGCAAAGGACTGCTGATTTTAGGCGTCTCTGTGTTTGCCTTGGTCAATGCCATTGTGGCTATCATTGCTGGCGGGCGGGAAATTTCAGCGGGTTTAGCGGTGCTGTATGCATTATTTGCCACGGCAGCTTGTTCCCTCACCGCTTGGGTTATGCATCGTAGTCAGCGCCATGTTAAAAGCCCCCTTATTAGCGCGGATAAACTCAACTGGGCAGTGAACAGCTTAATTTCTGCTGCGGTATTAGCCGCGTTCTGCCTGGTGATGCTGTTTGAACGATTCGGCTGGCTCACCGTTGTTCCCTATGTGGATTCGGTGTTAGTGATCGCGGTGGTAGTGCTATGCCTGGGCGTGCCGGTGCGCATGGCCTCCCATGCGCTACAGGAACTGCTCAACAAAACTCCGGAAGAGGCGATAGCAGAGCCTGTTCGACAAGCTGTAGCGCGTGGTCTCGACGATATAGACACGGTGGAAGTGCGTGTCCGTATGGTGCGTCCCGGTCGCTTGTTGTATGTCATAGTGCATGTGGTACTGCCCGATGCTCCAAGCATTTCAATCACCATTCAAGACGCATTGCGAGCACGAGTCGATGACGAGGTTCGCCGTTACTATTCACCCGTGGTATGCGATGTGGTGTTTACCGCAGACACCCGCTGGGCGGCGCCCTCTTGTGGGCAGTTGGTAGAAAAACACGCTTAGGACAGTGTGGGAGCAGGGGATGGGAGTCTAGTAAAACCGGATGGTATTTCGTCCGGCTGTTTTGGCTTGATACATGGCCTTGTCGGCCCATTTCAGAATGTCGTCTGTGCTGGCTTCATGGTTCAGAAACACACACACGCCAATACTCGCTGAACAAGGGTGTTCGACGAGGCGCTCAGCTTCGCCCTCGCGCATGACGTTCAGTTGGTAAACATCAGAAAGCCTGGCGCGGATCTTTTCTGCAACCACCTCGGCATGGGCGATGGACTTCGCAAGATCTATATCAAGTTCGCTGAGCATCACCACAAATTCATCACCACCAAAGCGTGCTACGGTGTCTATTTCGCGCACACAGCTTTTTAATCTATGTGCCGCTTCAATCAGCAACAGGTCACCGACATAATGTCCGTGATTGTCATTCAGTGGCTTAAAGTTATCCAGGTCGACAAACATCAGGGCGCCATGACATTCCTTGCGTTTGCTGGCAGCCAGTGCCTGGTTCAATCGGTCGATGAGTAAGCGGCGGTTGGGGAGCTGGGTCAGCGTGTCATAGAACGCCAGTTGCCGAATCTGGTCCTGCATCTGTTTACGCTGGGTGATTTCTCGGGTGATGCCATGAAATCCAATTATTTTTTCGTTTTCGTCACGCACCGCCTTGGAGAATACCTCTCCCCAAATTACGCTGCCATCTTTGCAGAGGTGAGGGGCCTCAAAACTGATAAACCCAAGGCGTTTGCCCTCCATCTCGGCTTGCTGGCGTTTGCGCCAGGCTTCAGTGACGATGGCAGCACCTTCTGTATTAAATAACTCCAACACATGATGACCGACCACCTCATCAGCTTTGAAGCCGCGAAAGTGCTCGTCCGAGGGGCTGATATAGGTGATGCGAAGCTCACTGTCGGCCCGCCAGATCACATCCAGGGTGTCTTCTGTCAGCAGCCTGTAGAAGGACTCACTTTCATTCAGCGTGCGGGTGCGCTCTTCAACCAGGGCTTCGAGTAGCCGGTTTTGCTCGTGTAAATTATTAAGTGGATAAACCTCGCCATCCTGCACCAGGTGATAAGGAAACGACAGGCCGCTATGGACAATTTTCCAGTCCTTGCCTTCAAGCCGAAAGATCAGCACCAGTCGTGCAACCTCGCGCGAAAGAATACTCTCGGGAACCGGTAAGTGAATATTGAAAAAAGCGCTCACAACCACAACCTGCTCACTTAAGTCCTGCATGGATATATCCCGCAGTTCGATGCGTATACGACCGGGTACTTCAGAAAAATCCTGCCGGATAATTCTTATCCACTCATCGCGGTCCGTGACCAAAACACTCCCGCCGCAGGTATAGCCGCTGAAGTCTTCGCTGAAGAAGGCTGTCAGCCGTTCATCGCGTGAGGCATAGAGCTCAATGTACTCGTCAAACAGCGCACGAATTTTGCGATGACGGTCCGGATGAAGATTGATGAAGGTCATGGGGCGTACTCATTTTTTAACACCATTAAATTACTATCCGGGTATGAGAATTCGTTACAAGTTCGACTCCAGGGTGACGGCTATTTGACAAGGTGTTGCTCAGGATCAAGCAACCTTTTTGAATGCGTGCATTTTTGCTCCAGCTCACTGGGCAGGGCCGGGCGGCTAACATAATAGCCTTGAATCAGGTCACATTCGGTCTGCATAAGAAAGTCATACACCTCTCTGGTCTCCACACCTTCGGCAACAACTTTTATTCCCAGGCTATGTGCCAGTCCGATAGTCGCCTTCACAATTTTTTTCGCATCCGGCTCGCTGGCTAATGCCATAATGAAGCTTTGATCGATCTTGATGATTGAAACCGGCATCTTCACCAGATATTGCAACGATGAATACCCGGTTCCAAAATCATCAATCGATATCATAATATTGGCATCGCTTAGCTTGGTTAGCTCTATGATAGAGTTTTTCATATCCTCCACAAACGAGCTTTCTGTTACCTCCAACTCCAGCCTTTCCGAATTTACGCCATGCGTTTCAAGAAGCTGCATAACGGTATTGAAAAAATTAGGATTCAACAGGTTTCTGGTGGAGATATTCACCGCCATACGAATGTTTTTCAGGCCATTCTTGTCCCAGGCAGCCAGCTGCGCAAGTGATTGATCCAGGGCAAAATAGGTGATCTGGTCAATGAGTGTGCTGTTCTCCGCATAAGGAATAAAGTTACTCGGTGGGATATTGCCACGAGTAGGGTGCTGCCAACGCATCAGGCTTCAACCCCATCAATTACCCCCGTGGCCGTTACCACTTTGGGTTGATAGTGCATGAACACCTGGCCACTTTCTAACGCATCGCTCAACTCGCCAAGCAGCGTCAGATTTTCCACTGTCCGGATTTCATCATCGACTCTTATCAATACGCCATCCCGCTGCCTGTTGTTGCTGGCTTGGCAGGTAGCATGGTTGGCTTTCTGAATGTATAACTGTGGCTCTTTGGATGCGCCATCCAGAGCAACAATGCCCAGATACACATCTGCGTGGAGCTGAATTTTGTCGAATCCAAGGGGGTTGGTGAAAACACTTCCGAGCTTGTTCACCAGTGTTTTTACCGCGTGCTCATCTTCTGCCGGATGCATAAACCCCAGGCCTTCTGTACCGACTCGGTAAACCTCAGTAGGGTTCGGCAATTCATTGCGGATGGTATCCGCCAACTGCACAATAATGCCGTTCACGCACTGTACGCCAAAACTGGCTTCAATCTGTGCCTGATTCCCCAGCCGGGCGATTAGCAGATAAGCGGTTTTGCTCTTGTCAGCGTCTGAATCGAGTAATCCCTTAATCACTGTTTCCAAAGCAAAGGTGTTGGGTAGCCCGGTCATACTGTCATGACTGCCATTCCACTTTATTCTGTGCAGATAGCTGCCAGCGATGTCCCGGGTTGCCCCTACAAGAAAACCGATAAGGGTAAAAAAGCTGATTTGGTAAAGCCAGTTGATGGTGTCCTGTTTGTCGCTGGTATAGGAATCGATTGCTATGAAGGGACCGAGCAACAGACCGCCCACCAGAGCGGCTAGTACGCCACCCTTGGCACCAAAGGTGATAGCGGCCAAGGCAATGGGTAAATACATTGTGTGCGAAAACACATATTTCATGCCACCTGTCACATAGACCAACAAAAATACGCCGATAATCATCAGCATGATTGCCGGTACAAGTAAAAGCTTTACCTGAGAACGTGGTCTTACAATCCAGTAAAAAATGTTCTCTATTTTCATGGTGTCCCTCGGTATAAGTAAGGTAGACATAATGACGTCCCCCTTCCCACGAAGTGCTACCACTACTCGGTGGGTTAGTTGTGGGGCCTGTGTCATGCTGTATCACTATAAAATATATAGTGGATATCAGTATGATTAACAATAGAAAAGCTTTGTTATTGGACAAGATACGCTTAAAAACTTTTGGATGCTCAGTGCCAGAATGACTCTCTCTACTTTGTTTTTCGTACAAAAGCTTGCTGGTTGGGTCTTGCTTCTAGTCTCGTGAATATTCTAGAATGATAACGCTTATCATTTAGTATTGATCATCATTCCGATAATCAACAAGCCATTGGAATAACCTGTGTTGACAGCAGACCCATCACAACATCGCGCAATACATGACCTGTACAGTCAGCACCATGGCTGGCTACAGGGCTGGCTGCGTGGTCGGCTGGGTGATTGCATGGATTCAGAAGACCTGGCTCAGGACACCTTTGTCAGGGTGCTACGCTCGCCACAGGACATCAGCAGGTTACAAGAGCCACGCCGTTTTCTGGTTACCGTTGCCAAGGGGCTTACTATTGACCTGTTTCGTCGGCGTAGCCTGGAGCGGCAATACCAGGAAGTACTGGCCGCGCTGCCTGAACCTCAATGGCCAAGTGAGGAAGAGCGCGCCATCGCGCTGGAAACCCTGATTGAGCTGGACACCATGTTGGCAGGGCTTGGCACCAAGGTGCGGGAAGCGTTTATCCTCTCCCAGCTTGAAGGCTTGACCTACCCACAGATTGCCGAAGTGCTGGATGTATCACTGCGCACGGTAAAAAACTACATGGCCAAGGCCATGGAGCACTGCTGTTTATACCGGTTGGAGCAAAGCGGTTGATGGACAGTGGCAGCTCCCATGATGAATTAAAAAAACGCCATCCGCGAGGCGGCATACTGGTATGCCGTACTGCTATCTCCCTCGGTTACAAACGCCGAACAACGTGCCTGGCAAGGATGGTTACAACAAGCCCCCAGCCATCGTCTGGCCTGGCAGGAAGTAGAGCAGGTACAGGCCAGCATGACCCGTATGCCGAGTGAGGTTGCTTTACCAACACTACGTGGTGTGGCGCTTTCGCGCCGCGATCTGTTACGGCGACTGGCTGTGCTCGCCCTGATCGCGCCAGTTGGACTGGCCACCTGGCGAATCCCACCCTGGCAACAGTGGCAAGCCCAATACACCACCGGCATCGGTGAACAACAATCCTTACTACTGCCCGATGGCGGCAGCCTGGTACTGAATACCGCCACATCTGTTGATGTGCATTTTAGCGACACTCTCCGATTGCTCAAACTCTACAGTGGCGAGCTGTTGGTGCAGACTGCGCCGGATAACCACGTGCCTGCTCGACCCTTTGTGGTAGAAACACCCCAGGGTCAGGTGCAAGCCCTGGGCACGCGTTTTATTGTGCGCATTAACAACGAACACAGCGATATTTCTGTGCTGGATAAAAGCGTGCGCATTACGCCCAGCCAAAACACCCAGCAAATAGATGTTGAAACCGGCCAGCAGATCAGTTTTACCACCACTGAGCTCGGCCTTACCCTTCCTGTCGCTCCTCATGCCGGTAGCTGGCTGAATGGCAGTTTAGTGGTGGTTGATATGCCACTAGATGCACTGCTTGCGGAACTGTCTCGTTACCGCAAAGGATTACTCTCCTGCAGTGACGACATCGCTCACCTGAAAATCTCCGGCGCCTTTCCGTTGAATGATACCGACCGTGCACTGACCGCCATCACGCACACTTTTCCGGTACGTGAACGTCGGATGACCGGATATTGGGTGCGTTTGATACCTGCCTGAATATTTTTTACGCCAGCTTGCACTTTTTGGGTGACTGGTTCGGCTCTTGGTTATCTACCACTTAGCAAAATCAAGGAGTAACCATGCCCAAGGCAACACCTCCCCTGAATCGTAAACCCCTGGCCTGCGCCATCAGCATTTCAGTCATGCTGACAATGATTGGAGCAGTTACCTCGACCCCATCTTTTGCTGATCAGACTCAAAGCAGCCAGACGCATACTGCAACCCAACCAGTTAAACACTTTGCTATTCCTGCTGGCTCCTTAAGTCAGGTGCTTAGCCAGTTTGCCGGAGCTGCAGGTATTGCCATCTCCTTTGATGCAGCAGAGTTTAGTAACCGGTCCTCTTCAGGGCTACAGGGCAACTATAGCGTGGAGCAAGGCTTTGCCGTGCTGTTGGCTGGTACAGGGCAAATGGCGGTACGCAAAGCGAATGGGGATTATGTTTTGCAGGGCAACAGTGCCACAACATTGCCTGCGGTGACTGTATCAGGTAGAGCTATGATGAGTGCCTCGACCGAAGAAACCGGTTCCTACACCACATACTCAATGAATACCGCGACACGATTAGGTTTATCCATTCGAGAAACGCCTCAGTCAGTATCCGTTGTCAGCCGCCAGCTGATTGATGATATGCAGCTGGAATCACTGACGGATGTGGTCAATACAACGACTGGTCTCACTTCAAGCCAGCAAGATAGCCAAAGGCATGTTTTTTCAGCACGTGGATTTAGGATTAAGAATTATCAAATTGATGGTGTATCAACGACTTGGGAAAGTGGTTACTCCGCTGGTGAATCACAAATGGACACCATACTTTATGACCGCATTGAAGTAGTTCGTGGTGCTAGCGGTTTGACTTCTGGCGCAGGTGATCCTTCAGCTGCGATTAATCTTGTGCGTAAGAAAGCGGATAGTGAGGAATTTACTGGACATGCCACTATCAGATCCGGCAGTTGGGATCGTTATCAGGGTGCTGTAGATGTTTCAACGCCATTAAATAAAGCTGGAACTGTACGTGCACGAGTTGTTGGCAGCTATCTGGAAGAGGGTTCTTTTGTTGATTTTCAGGAAAATAAAAAATCCGTGGTATATGGCACTTTAGCTGCTGATTTAACAGATAACACTTTATTTAATATTGGCATTAGTCAACAGAAAAATAAACCGACGAGTTCGACCTGGGGCGGTTTACCTGTTTGGTTTAGTAATGGAGAAAGAACAGATTGGTCTCGTTCTAAAACGGTCGGTGCAGACTGGACAAGGTGGGACTCAGAAGTCACGAATTACTTCGTCAATTTAGAGCATTACTTTGATTCCGGCGCATCAATTTACGCAACTTATAGCAAAAATATTAATAAAGCTGATTTACCATTAGTCTATTTATATGGTGCTCCTGATAGACAAACTGGCCTGGGAATGGGAGCGTATCCAGCTTGGTACGACTTCGAACGTGAGCAGGACAATATCGATATTTATGGCAACCTGCCATTTGCTCTTTTTGGCCGAGATCATGAGGTAACGGTAGGCTTGATGTACAACAAACAGGACTTGATTTCCAAACTTCGTAACGCACTAAACGTGGCCTCCGTCGGAAATTTCTATGAATGGGATGGCTCTTATCCGGAGCCTGAGTGGAGTCCCCAAACAACCCATGTAAGAAAACAAACTGAACAACTTGGTGGATATGGGGTTTTGCGCTTATCGTTGGCCGACCCACTGACGTTGATCTTGGGTAGTCGGATTACTAACTGGGACACTGAAGGTATGAAATCAAATGGTGACTTCTATGAGTTTAATCACCATCAGATAGTTACGCCCTATGCTGGCTTAATCTACAACATTAATGATGTCTATTCAGCTTATGTCAGCTATACAGATATTTTTAACCCCCAGGACGCGCAGGATAGAAATGGTAACTATCTTGATCCACTGGAAGGAAAAAACTATGAGGCTGGTGTTAAAGCAGAGTATTTTGAAGGGCGTCTAAACGCTATGCTCTCAGTATTTCGTATTGAACAGGATAATCTGGCGCAGGCTGATGTGGGGTATGTTATTCCTGGTACCACTAACCAGGCTTCATACGCCGCAAAAGGCACCACCAGTAAAGGGTTTGAGGCTGAGATTTCAGGAGCTATCACTGATAATTGGAATCTTATGTTTGGCTGGTCGCAGTTTCAGGCCGAAGATGCCGATGGCTCAGAAATAAATACCGCTCAACCTCGCCGTACCGCGACCTTGTTTACTACCTATAAGCTCAATGATTTGACTCTCGGTAGCGGGGTCAATTGGCAAAGCTCCAACTACACAAGGGTAAACAATCCTCTGGGACAGAGCGAAAAAATAAAACAAGGCAGTTATGCACTTGTGCGCCTGATGGCTAACTATCAAATGACGCCGACATTAAGTGCTCAACTGAATATTAATAACCTATTTGATGAGAAATATTACACTAACAGCGGTGCTTGGTTCGGTCAGCTAGCCTATGGAGCACCGCGTAATTTCAATCTGACATTAAAATATGATTTTTAATTAAGAATAAATAGTCTGGGCTGATGGCTCACGGTTTCATGACCGTGAGCTGCCCCTTTTGTCTGTAACGACAACAGGGTGCCCGAAAGTTTCAACCTTTCAGAAATACTTCAAGGCTTGGGCTTTTTTCCAGACCAATAGGGTCAGGAATCAATAGTAAGGGCTTGTATCCTTCTGGGTATTCAATATAATGACAATCATTATCATTTGTATATATTGAGGCCAGAAGGTAACCATGTCGTCTGGGAATTACCCATTGCGTGAACAGGTACATACCCTGTATTCCGAACATCATCGCTGGCTGCTTGGCTGGCTGCGCAGTCGTTTGGGTTGCTCCCAGCAGGCGGCGGATTTTGCTCAGGATACCTTTGTTCGCATTCTGGGACGTGATGATGCCAAACGCCAAGTTGAGGCTATCCGTGAACCACGCAGTTTTCTGGCGACCATCGCCAACCGGATCCTGATCGATCATTTCCGCCGCCATGCACTGGAAAAAGCTTATCAGGAAACGCTAGCTCAGCAGCCAGAGCCTGTTGCCATCTCGCCAGAAGAGCAGGCCATTTTGTTGGAAACACTGCACGAACTGGATTCTATGCTCAGTGGGCTGGGAGCCAAAGTCCGGCGGGCGTTTTTGCTGTCGCAGTTGCAGGGCATGCGCTACGCAGATATTGCCCTGGAGCTGGATGTATCACTCAGTTCGGTCAAAAAATACATGGCCAAGGCCACTGAGTCTTGTTTGCTCTATGCGCTGGAAACGGAGCTTTAGCCAGTGACGACCGCCAGCCATCAGGAACTGACCCAGTCCCGGCGCGAGGCCCTGCAAGTCGCGGCACAATGGTATGCTCGGTTGTGTTCAGAAGACGCCGGACCAGTGGACGAGCACGCCTTGCAGCAGTGGTTAAATAGCGACCCTATACATCTATGGGCTTGGCAGCGGGTAGACCAGTTGCAGGCGCGGCTTGGTCAGGTGCCGGGTCACCTGGCACTTAAAACTCTGGAGCGTGCCGAACAGCATTTCAGCGTGAGCCGTCGCAGCGTGTTGAAGGGGCTGGTGCTGATGGTTGGCACGGGCAGCCTGGGTATGGCTGCCTACCGCTACGCCCCTGTAGATCATTGGCTGGCCGATCACCACACCGCCACCGGCGAGATCAAGCATCTGACCCTGGACGACGGCACCACCCTGACATTGAATACCGCTTCGGCAGTGGATATCCATTTTAACGCGAACGAGCGCCTGGTGTTATTGCGCGAAGGCGAAATTATGGTGACCACCGCCAGCAAAAATATTGAGAACCCACGACCTTTTATTGTGCAAACACCGCAGGGTAGGGTGCGTGCTCTAGGTACCCGTTTCTCGGTGCGAGTGTTGGAAGAGAAAATACAGGTGGCGGTATTCGAGCATAGTGTGGAAGTTACCACTCGCGCAGGGTCTCAAAGCCTGTGTCTTGCTGGCCAGCGGCTAACCTTTACAGCCGACAGCGCTTCTCCGCCCACAGAACTGGCGCCCACCGACGACGCCTGGACTCGTCAGATGCTGGTGGTGCAAAACATGCGTCTGGATGTGTTTATGGCTGAGCTGGGCCGCTACCGCACGGGAGTTTTACGCTGTACCCCCAGCGTGGCTCATTATCGTATTACAGGTGCCTTCAGGGTGGATGACACCGACCAGGCGTTGCATGCCCTGAATAAATCCTTCCCTGTTTCGATTAATGCCCGTACTCGTTACTGGGTGATAGTCGACGAAAAAAAATAATTCTTGCCAATAACGGTACCTTTTAGCTTTCCATTCGACCTTCTGGTTAAAGGCTCACTTTTCTTTGTTGCTCGCCAGAGGGAAAATATGCACAATCCGACGTTTAAAAAATCACGCCTCGCTCATGCTATTGCCGGTGCCATGCTTTATACAGCACTATCGCTGTCCAGCACACTGATGCCACTGACCGCCCATGCTCAGCAAACTGTACGGCATGTGGAGGTGCCTGCTGGCGATTTGGGCTATGTCCTTAGCCGCTTTGCAGCCGAATACGGTGTGGTCATTTACTTTGATGCCAATCTGACCCAAGGGAAACAAACCCAGGGACTCTCTGGTGAGCACAGTGCTGAAAGTGGATTGCAGGAGCTGCTTGGTGGTAGTGGTCTGTCATTGGTTAGGGAAGCGGATGGCAGTTATCGGGTGGTGGCCAGCTATGCCATGGTACTACCGGAGGTGAGTATATCGGGAATATATCTCGATGAAGAAGCCACAGGGCAAGTTGGTGGCTTTGTGGCCCGACGTAGCGCTACTGGCACCAAGACTGACACACCGTTAATCGAGACACCACAGTCTGTCTCTGTGATAAGCCGGGAACAAATGGAAGCCCAGGGAGTGGATACGCTGGATGAAGCGATACGTTACTCTGCGGGTGTCGTTTCTCAGGGCGGTGGTGGTACTAGCCGTGCCGGAACATCACTGATCATGCGAGGGTTCCACTCTGGCGGTTTCAGCTCCGGGGGCGGCAGCCTCTATCTGGATGGCCGGAAGTTTCCAATTAGCTCCATCAGCGGGATGGAGGAGCCCTTCCTCTATGAGCGCATTGAATTCTTGAAGGGTCCGGCGTCTATTCTCTATGGCCAGGCGAGTCCTGGTGGCATCATCAACCTGGTAAGCAAGCGACCTACCAGCGAACCGTCGCGACAGATAGGACTGCAGGTAGGAAGTTGGAACCGTCAACGCGCCACCTTGGACTTCGGCGGACCAGTCACTGAGGATGGCCGCGTGGGCTACCGCATCACCGGGCTAGTGCAGGGCAGTGATACCATGATCGACGAGATTCCCGACGACCGGCAGGCACTGTCTACGGTCTTGGACTGGCAGGCTACCGATCATACCAAGCTCACATTACTGGCATCGTTCCATGATAATGAAACCGCCTATGACATTGGCAAACCTGCAGAAGGTACCGTGCTACCCAACCCCAACGGTAAGGTCGCTCGAGATCTGTTTATGGGTGAGCCCGACTTTGATCGATTCAAGACAAGCCGCTATACCCTGGGTTACCGGCTTGAACATCAGTTCAACGACACTTGGTCGGCACAGCACAACCTGCTCATGTATGACAATGAAGCAGACTATGCCTATCTGTGGTTCAGCAGGATGCCAAGCGACATAACACAGCGGCAGGTAGACCGAGGCGTTGTACACCGGATCGATGAAGAAACCGGCCTAACCATCGACAACAATTTGCAGGCGCGCTGGAGTCATGGCCGTTTTCAGCACACCAGCCTGGTTGGACTTGACTATCGTAGTACCGAGTTTCGGCGAAAGGTATGGTATGGCACCAGCCAACCGCTGGACGTTTATAATCCAGAATACGGCAGCCAACCGAATCTGAGTGAAGATGCTGATCGGACCAAAAACAATTATGGCCATCTGGGTATCTACGCCCAGAACCAGGCCAAGTTAAATGATCGCTGGGTTTTTCTGCTGGGTGGCCGCTGGGATGATGTGGATCAGACCAACAGCCGAATCGCATCCAATGGCAGCCGTGTTCGGCAGACGGTCAATACCAGCGAGTTTACCTGGCGGGCAGGCTTAGTCTACCAGTTTGATAACGGCATGGCGCCGTATGCCAGCTATAGCGAATCTTTCGAGCCAGCCGGTGGCGTTGATGCCAATGGCAGCAGTTTTGTTCCAACCACCGGCCAGCAATACGAGGTAGGGATCAAGTTTGAGCCTGTAGGCTATGATGCCTCACTCACCTTAGCGGTCTACGAACTCACTCAGCAGAACGTACTAACGACAGATCTCAACAATCCCGGCTTTTCGGTGCAAACCGGCGAAATGCGCTCCCGTGGTGTCGAGATAGAAGGTCGTGCACACCTTGCCAACAACCTCGATCTGATAGCGACTTATGCCTACACCGATAGCGAGGTAACCAAGAGTAATCGTGATGACCTTGGCAATACTGCTGGAGGGGTGCCACGGGATGCCGCTTCACTATGGCTGGACTATCAAGTACCAAGCGGTCGAGCTCAGGGTTTAAGCATTGCTGGTGGTGTGCGCCACGTTGGGTACACTTACAATCCCAGCAACGCTATCAAAGTTCCTTCGTACACCGTTTACGACGCCGCCATACGCTACCAAATAGATGCCAAACTACGACTCAATCTCCACGTCAATAATCTGTTTGACAAGGAATATGTGGCCGCCTGTTCCCACAACTGCTACTACGGCAACGAGCGCAACTTCACATTGGGCGTAACGTACGACTGGTAGTTAAACTGTTTTTAAGGGGAACGGCCTGCTCCGGGATTTTTGTATAGGGGGTTATCTAACCCAGCAGGATTGGGGTAGCGGTCCAGAACCCTGCTGCCCCAATAGGTTTGGCTAATACCAATTTTCCACCTGTAGCTTTTTGATCCGGTTGAATTTGCGGGTATTGCGAGTGACCAGGGTGGCGTTCTGTGCCAGTGCGGTACCAGCGATCAACAAGTCATATGGACCTATGGGGGTGCCCTGTTTTTCCAGGCTGATCTGGATGCGGGCTTCGGCTTCGGCGCTGTCAAAGGGTAGTGCTTGGACTGCGGTTGAGCGCTCTCGGCGTTTGCGGGCCTTGGCGGTGGCGACCATCTTGGCCTCAAGCTCGTCTTCCAGATAGATGGTCACTTGTCTCATTAAAGTTGGCCTCTTCGATCAAGTATATGTGGAAGTACATGTGCATGACGGGTGGTATTCAAGTACCGCCATCCATTAAATCTGACTAATGTCAGTGACAAAACTTATATCGAGTTCTGTACTTATAGCTATCGGATATTCCCGTATTGTAACCCCGCACCCCACTCAATATAATGATAAGCATTATCGTTCGTGTTGATTGGGGATTTTTAATGCATTCAGGAGACGGGTCGGCACTGCGTGATCAGATAGGCTCGCTTTACAGCGATCATCATGGCTGGCTGCAAGGTTGGCTGCGCAACCGCTTGGGTTGTTCCGAGCAGGCCAACGATCTGAGCCATGATATTTTTATCAAGCTTATGCTGCAGCGGCAAACCACACAATTACGCGCACCAAGAGCCTACCTCACACGTCTTGCGCGCAATACACTGGTCGATCTGTATCGCCGTCGTAGCATTGAACAAGCCTATCTGGAGATGTTAATGCTGCAGCCCGAGGCGAGCGAAATCTCGCCTGAAGCAAAACATAGCATCATTGAAACTCTGATAGAAATTGACAGCTTACTCGACAATCTTGGAGAGCGAAGCAGAGAGATTTTTTTGCTGGCTCAACTGGATGGGCTGAGCTATGTCGAAATCAGTCGCCGCCTGCACATTTCGGTGAATACCGTACGTAAGTATTTTATCCGAGCCATGAGTCAATGCCTGATGCTTATTGAAGACTGATCCTATGCTGAATAAACCTTCTGCTGATGTCATAGAAGCCGCTGCCACCTGGTATATCGATCTGCGTGAAGTCTCCGCTGATGATCCTCTGCATCAGGCGCATCAACACTGGCTAGCAGCAGATCCCAGTCATCGTCTTGCCTGGAAGCGTGTAGAAAAGCTTCAACAGGCTTGTGCACAGGCAAACGATTCAATAAGCAGCAGCACCTTAACGAACGCCCGTGCCTCCCGTCGTCAGATGATTAAAATGTTGTCTGTGATGCTGGTCGCCGGTGCAAGCGGCGGATTAGCCTGGCAGTATCGTGAAAGCGCTTATCCGCTGATGGCGGAGTATCGCACCGGCAAAGGTAAGTCACTGCAAGTAACGCTGGCCGATGGCAGCCAGTTACAGCTGAATACCGATAGTGCAGTGGATATTGCTTTCGATGCTGCACAGCGTCAGGTCATTCTGCATCAAGGTGAAATCCTGGTCACCACCGAGACCGATCCGCAGCAACGACCGTTTAGCGTACAAACCCGGCAGGGCAATATCCGGGCGTTAGGTACACAATTTCTGGTGCTAAGTGACAGTCATCTAACCCAGGTCAAGGTGTTGCAAGATGCGGTAGAAATTCGGCCAGCCAAAGGCTCAGAGCAACCGGTACGACTGAATGCCGGGCAACAACTGCAATTTACTGATCATGCTGTGCAACCAGCGCATACAATTGCAGGACAACCTCAGGCCTGGATACAAGGATTACTGGTGGTCAGTGACTGGCGCCTGGATCAGTTTATTGAGGAATTATCACGCTACCACCCAGGCAAACTCAGTTGTGATCACACCGCAGCCAGCTTGCGGATTTCCGGTTCCTTCCATCTAAAAGACACCCAACTGATCCTGCAAAATCTGACCAGCACCTTGCCGGTAAGAATCCGCTATTTCACCCGCTATTGGGCCCGAATTGAAGCCATTTGAACAAATGGTAAAAAAATTTAGTCAGGAGTGTTGTTGATTTTCATTTTCATCCGACTTGTTAAGTAAGCACTTTCTTTTTATTAACTAACAAGGAATACTCATGCAAGCGGTCAGATCTTCAGCTACTTCATGCAAACAGCACACCCCCTTTGTTATAAAACCCTTGCAACGCGGCATCATGCTGGCCTTGCTGGGTGTTGCCATTGCTGCGCCCATCAACTTATTGGCCGTCACACCGGCTCAGGCCGATGCACAACAACAAATCCATACATTTACCCTTCCTGCAGGTTCCCTGGAATCAGCATTAGCGGCATTTTCAGCTCAATCGGGCATCAATGTCTCATTCACGCCCGATGTGGTACAAGGCAAAAGTGCTACTGGTTTAAGCGGTCAGTATCACGCCGATGAAGCGCTCAACAGAATGCTTGCGGGTAGTGGTTTACAAGCCAACCGCCTGGCGAATGGGGGCTATAGTTTGCAGGCGATGCGAGTGGTTGATGGGAGTGAGGTGGTCGAGTTGTCGGCTGTTGAGGTTAGCGGTATGGCTATTGATGAATCAGCCTGGGGCCGGTAGATGGGTACGTGGCTCGGCGCAGTGCAACTGCTACCAAGACCGACACACCGCTAATTGAGACACCACAGTCCGTTTCCGTGGTAAGCCGGGAGCAGATGGAAGCGCAGGGAGCGGATACGCTGGACCAGGCGTTCCGCTACACAGCGGGTGTCGTTTCTCAGAGCGGTGGGGGAGGCAATAGCGGAACTGCCGGAACATCGCTGCTGATGCGCGGTTTCAATTCCGGGGGCTGGAGCTCCGGTGGCGGGAGCCTCTATCTGGATGGTCGGAAATATCCGATTAACTCTATTACCGGGGTGCAGGAGCCCTTCCTCTACGAACGTGTTGAGCTACTCAAGGGGCCAGCCTCCATTCTCTATGGTCAGGCGAGTCCGGGCGGTATCATTAATCTGGTTAGCAAACGTCCCACCAGCGAACCACTGCGCCAGGTTGGTCTGCAGATGGGAAGCTGGAACCGTCAACGTGCAACCGTGGATGTCGGCGGACCGGTCACTGAAGATGGTAGCGTGAGCTACCGCATCACTGGCCTGGTGCAGGACAGCGATACTATGATTACGAAGATTCCCGACGACAGGCGGACGCTGTCGACGGTTGTGGACTGGAATGCTACTGACCATACCACACTGACGCTGCTGGCAACGCTCCATGAAAGTGAGACAGCCTACGACTACGGCAAACCTTTTGATGGTACTGTGCTACCCAACCCCAATGGTCAAATCGCTCGGGATTTGCTCGTGGGTGAACCAGATTTCGACGCTATGGAGGTCTCGCGGAACACCCTTGGATACCGGCTCGAACATAGGTTCAACGACATCTGGACCATCAAGCACAACCTGCTTTGGTACGACACTGAGACAGACTGGTCATACCACTGGATCAGCAATCGCACGGATGATGCTACCAGGCGAATCGTTAACCGCGGTGCTCAACGTCGGCTCGACGAGGAAACCGGTGTGACCATCGATAATCATTTGCAGGCACGCTGGAACCATGGCCGCTTTCAGCACACCAGCCTGGTTGGTGTGGACTATCGCAGTTCCGAGTTTCAGCAGCGGGTGTGGGTTGGCACCAATCAACCATTGGACGTTTTTAATCCGCAATATGGTAACCAGCCAACCATGAGCGACGCAGTCTCACGTACCAGCAGAGTGGATTATAGTCATCTGGGCATCTACGCCAGAATCAAACCAAGCTCGATGATCGCTGGGTATTTCTGCTGGGTGGTCGCTGGGATGATGTCGACCTAAAGAACCGCCGAACCAATGCAGATGGCAGCTATACCAGCCAGACAGGCGAAGCCAGTGAGCTAACCTGGCGCACCGGTCTGGTCTACCTGTTCGACAAGGGGTTAGCGCCGTATGCCAGCTATAGTGAATCCTTCGAACCGTCCACCGGTATGGATGCCTCAGGAAGCAGCTTTGAGCCTACCACCGGCCAGCAGTACGAAGTAGGGATCAAGTACGAGCCTGTCGGATACAATGCCTCGTTCACCCTTGCAGCCTATGAACTCACCCGACGCAATGTGCTAACGTCGGACCTCAACAACCCCGGCTTTTCCGTGCAGACCGGCGAGGTACGCTCTCGGGGTGTCGAGGTGGAAGGTCGTGCTCATCTGAGTAATAATTTGGATCTGATCGCCGCCTATGCCTACACCGATAATGAGGTGACCAAAAGTAACCGTGATGACTTAGGTAACACCACCGCAGCCGTGCCACAGGATACAGTCTCACTCTGGCTGGACTATCAGGTACCCATTGGCCTTGCCCAAGGACTGAGTATTGGGGGAGGCGTGCGCCACTTAGGACACACCTTTAACCTCGACAATTCTGTCAAAGTACCCTCTTACACAGTCTACGACCTGGCCCTGCGTTATCGGATTGAACAGTTGCAGCTCAACCTTCACGTCAACAATCTGTTTGATAAAAAATACTTGGCTGCGTGCACCTTCAACTGTTTCTACGGCGACGAGCGCAACTTTACCCTGGGGATGACCTACGATTGGTAGCGCGTAGGTAGGGTTGAATACAGCGAAACCCAACAGTAAATCTAATGAAATACCAAAGGATTGTTGGGTATCGCTTTAACTGGTGTGCGTGAAATAATCAGGGCTTGTATTCCAAAACTTCGCTGAATATAATGATAACTATTATCATTTTGATTTGGGGGAGGTGATGTCTGGAGTAGAGCCGGTGCTGCGTGATCAGGTGGGATTGTTATACAGCGACCATAAAAGTTGGCTGCATAAATGGCTGTGCCGCCGGGTAGGCTGTCAGGATCTGGCGGCGGATCTTGCCCAAGACACGTTTGTACGCTTGCTGCTCAAACCCCGTTCACTGGATAACCTTGATAGCGCCCGTAGCTATTTGCGTACCGTGGCGGGTCGTTTGTGCATAGATATGTGGCGCCGCAGGGCCGTGGAGCAGGCCTGGCTGGAGGTGCTGGCGACTCGCCCGGAGGAGGTGGACCTCTCTCCAGAGGATCATGCCATCATCGTAGAAAGCTTCTGCGAACTGGACGCCATGTTGCAGAGCCTACCAGAAAAAGTCGCCAATGCCTTTATCCTCTCCCAGGTCGAGGGGCTCACCTACAAGCAGATCGCCACACAAATGCAGGTCTCGGAGCGAACCATTAAAACCTGGATGGCCAGGGCTATGCTGGAATGTGTATTGATAGAGGCCCGGTTTTACGAGGCTGTATATTGATGAAAGAACATCGCCCCCGCCTTCCTGAGCATCATGTTCTGCAACAGGCCGCCGAATGGTTCGCCAGGGTAACGGACGAAGATGCCACCGAGAGGGAAAAAACAGCATGGCGGGTTTGGCTTAATCAGAATGCTGAGCACGAACGCGCCTGGCAGTATGTTGCCCGGGTCGGTCAGCGTTTTCAGCAAGCGCAGCAGTATGCAGGTCAGGATGGCACTGGCAGGATTCTCAAAACCACTCGCAAGGAGCGGATAAGCCGACGCAAACTGCTTGGCAGTGGCCTGGCCTGTATGGCTGTTTGGTTGAGCTGGCGCTATACCCCATTACCGGTGGTAAGCCAACGCATCGCCAGTAGCTGGATGGCCGACCATCATACGGCCATCAGCGAGACCCGCCAACTATCCTTGGCCGATGGCGGTCAGCTGTGGCTCAATACGGCTAGTGCGGTAAATATCGACTACCGGGAAGATACGCGCAGCATCCGTCTGTACAAGGGCGAAATCTTGATACAGACTGCCGAGGACCCAGGACATCGTCCTTTATTGTTACTACCCGGCAGGGCACATTGCGGGCAATTGGCACTCGCTTTAGCGTGCAACAACGGGAAGCCGACACTTTGCTCGCCGTCTACGACGGGGCCGTGGAAATCACTACAACGGCCGGTGATCGCAAAATTTTCAGCGCGGGTCAGCAGACTGCATTTGATCAGCAAACCATCCAGCCACCACAAACAGCCGAACGCGCCAGGGAAGCCTGGACCAAGGGGTTGATCGTGGCAGAGGATATTCCTCTCAAAGAGCTGGTGTCGGAACTCGCCCGCTATCGTCGTGGTTATCTTGGTATCAATCCGGCCATAGCCAACGTACGGGTGATGGGGGCCTACCCCATCAACAATCCCGACCATTGTCTTGCTATGCTGGAAGATGCACTGCCCGTGCGTGTCAATCGACTCTTACCCTGGTGGGTAACGCTGGAGCCTGAACAGTAAAGGTCAATTTTTTTATCAAAAGGCTTCCCCTTTATTCTGATTCGTCCGTGTTAAGAGAAGAATCAGAAACTTTAACCCATGGGAGTCTAGTTAATGCAATCCACCGCTGTATCCAAACGCGGACCTAACGTCGCTCACAACCGTGCACCAACAGCCCAAACTCTGGCCCTGGCCATTCGCATCGCCTGTGGTGGCCTGGCTTATTCAGCCGCCATGGCTCTGCCTGCACTCTGGTCGATGCCGGCTAGTGCCCAAAGCGCAACAGAAACCCAGGCCTCTGTAGCGTTCAGTATACCGGCGGGGTCTTTATCGGACACATTAAATCGCTTTGCAGAACAGACTGGGCTGTACCTGAGCGGTGCAGGGGAATTGACCAGAGGCAAAAACAGTGCCGGCCTTCAGGGAAACTTTACCTCTGAAAAAGGGTTGCGGCGGTTGCTTCAGGGCACTGGCATCATTTATAGATTTACTGGCGCGAATACGGTTTCATTGATGTCTGCCAGCGAAAGTGGTGGCGTAATGACGTTACCAGCGGTGATGGTATCCGCTGAGGGTGAGCGCAGCGGTAGTGCTGCAGGGATCACTGAGTGGTCGGGTTCATATAAGGCCAGTCAAACCAATACTGCCACCAAGCTTAACCTCTCGCCACGAGAAACACCGCAAACCGTCACTGTTGTCACCCGCCAGCAGATGGATGATTCTGCCATGACATCGGTTGATGATGCGCTCAGAGCCACCAGTGGGGTTTTTGTTCATGATCGAGGCCAAAACGGCAATAACTACTACAGTCGAGGTTTTGAGCTGCAGCACCAGTATGATGGTATGCCTAATCCTGTCGGTATAAGCAGTTGGAACCAAAACCCTCAGATCGACAATGCCTTCCTTGATCGCGTTGAGGTGTTGCAGGGTGCTTCGGGACTGATGAGTGGAGCGGGCGATCCGGGTGGTACTGTTAATCTGGTGCGTAAACGTCCCACGCATGAGTTTCAGGCACAGGCGGAAGCGCAGTTGGGTTCATGGAAGCAGCGCCGCTTGGTTGGTGATATTTCCGGTCCGCTGATAGAGTCGGGGCATGTACGGGGGCGCTTGGTGCTGTTAATGGACGAGCAGGACTCCTTTGTAGATCATGTGTTCAGAGACCGGCAGGCGGTATACGGGATTGTTGAAGCGGATATTACCCCCAACACCCTGGTCTATGCCAGCCTGCAGTATCAAGAAGATAAAAGCAGAAACCACTTTGGCGTACCTTTTGCCGCGGATGGTAGTCAGGCGGGGCTCAGTCGATCCGCTTTCTTCGGCAACGCAAATAACCTGACCACCAGAGACTACAGCCTATATACACTGGGTTTGGAGCAGCAACTGCCCGCAGACTGGATGATGAAACTGCAATACTCCGGCAGTAAAACCAATTATGCCATCAATAATTACAGTTTTATCAGAGGCGATCTGGACCCGAGTACCGGAGATGGTATGGATATCAGGCAGCAGTCCAGAGTAAGTGGCGACATTCCGTATGATGCTTTAGATGCTTATATTTCCGGGCCAGTGAGTCTGCTGGGGCGTAGTCACGAACTGGTATTCGGCGCCAACGGCTCCACCATGACCCGGAACTATGCTGGAAGTGGCTATATGGCCGCGTTACAGCCCATTAATGTGTATACATTCGACCCCACAGCACTACCTACAGCTGTTGGAGCCAACCCTTATACTGGTGGATATGAAATCACCCAACGGGGGTGTATGGGGTGGGTCGCTTTAGCCTGACCGATTCGCTCAAGCTGATTGCTGGAACTCGTATCAGCTCATATGAAGATAAAGATGTAGACACAGGTACCACCACAGTCAAAGAGAGCGGTGTTGTGTCGCCCTATGCCGGCCTGATCTACGATATCAATGATGTCCATTCGGCCTATATCAGCTACTCGGACATTTTTAATCCGCAAAGCAACAAAAGCCTGGACGGTAATACGCTGAAGCCGGTGGTGGGTAGCAATTATGAGACAGGGATTAAAAGTGAGTTTTTGGGTGGCCAGCTGAATACCTCTGTGGCCGTGTTTCGGCTGGAGCAAACCAACCTGGCTCGGCTGGATGAATCCGTCCCCAACGATCCGTCCAATGCCTGCGGTGGCCGTTGTTACACTGCCTCCGACAAGGTCACCAGCCAAGGGGTGCAGTTAAGCGCGAATGGCGAAATACAACCGGGTTGGAACCTTGCCGCAGGCTATACCTATGTAAACAGCGAATATGCTAGCGGCGCTAGCAAAGGTGAACGTTATGCAACTGAACTACCGCAACACACGGTGCAGCTGGCCACCAACTACCAACTGCCCAATACCGATTGGTCTGTTGGCGGCAATCTGCAGCACTACAGCAAGATTTACAAAGAAGAGGCGGACTGGAAAATCAGCCGTGATGCGCTAACTCTGGTTGGATTAACAGCAAAATATCAAATTAACTCCAACGCTGACCTGACTCTGGTGGTGAACAACCTGTTTGATGAAACCTATCGGGCGTCAATGTATAGCCGTAACTACACCCCCTTCGGTGACCCTCGTGAATTTTCGGTCAACCTGAAATACCGGTTCTAAGTTCACAAGGTTTTCAGCCTTCCCGGACCAGGCTCTGCCTGTTCCGGGACTTCAACTTTCATGACTTTAAAAAAGTTTTGCACCTTTTGCATTTCTCATTCGTCTTTAGAGTAAGCAAAGAAAAAATCTGCTGACAGCGCTTTGCTGTCTGCTGTGAGTTGATAGCGCTACCTATCCTGTTAAACAACGGAAGATCTACCTGATGTCTACGTACACTTCAACTAAGTCCATGACCGGAAAGCCGCGAACCAGTCGCGCCAAAATCTGGTTTTTAGTGCATAGCTGGATGGCCATGCCGATCTGGGCATTTGTATTCTTTATCTGCCTGACTGGCACCATTGCCACCGTTAGTCAGGAGATTGTCTGGCTGGCTGATCCGGCCTCACGTGCCAATCCTCCGGCTCAGGCGGGTCCTCTGCTGAGTTTTGACGAAATTGTCGCCGTAGTGAATGAGGGCCATCCTGAGGCGATTGTTGAATCTATTTCCCGACCGGTAAAATCGCAGTTTGCACTAACGGCTCGCATCAGTTATCCAGATTTCACCACGCGAACACTATATATCAATCCCTACACTGGCATTATTCAAGGGGAGAGCGCTCGTTTTGATTTTCGCCAGTTCGTAAGGGGGCTGCATGGCTGGTTACTGTTGCCCTGGACTAATGGCTACAGCTGGGGGTGGTACCTTGTCAGTATCACCGCCATCCCCATGCTGGTTTCCTTAGTTACGGGGCTGGTTGTCTATAAACGCTTTTGGCGAGGTTTCTTGCGCCCACGGCTACGTTTCAACGTCAGTGCGCGAGTCTTCTGGGGAGACTTTCATCGCCTGGCGGGTATCTGGTCGATTCCTTTTATCGCCATTATCTCCATCACCAGTATCTGGTTTCTGCTGCAAGGCATACTGCAGGATAATCACATCTCCTTCTCCACGGCGGGCCCACCCATCTATGTCGACAGGGCTGATGTGCCGCAACTGGATACCAACAGCCAGACACCGCCTTTTATCAGCCTGGATGAAGCAACAGCGGTTGTTGAAACAGCTTTTCCTGATTTTCAGGCATCTTTTGTCTCTATGCCATGGAATGCGTATGCGCACTATCGTATCGGCGGGCGCAGTGTAGGTTATCCCTTGTTGTTCGAGGAGGTCAGCATCAATCCTTACAATGGCAATATTGAGCAGACACGCCGGATTTCGGATCTATCCTGGCTGGAAATTATCACCGGCTCCATGCGCCCACTGCATACCGGTGATTTCGTTGGTCTGAGCTTAAAACTGGTGTATTTCTTCTTCGGTATACTGCTGACCATGATGGTGTTCAGCGGCATGATGATCTGGACCAAACGCACCTTCAGGGACACCGCTGCGGTCCTTCGGGCAAGAAAGGCCAACAAGCAACCCAGCAAAGGGACGGATGCACAAATGCCGGCTTATGCCTTGCAAAAAGGAGAAAAGCTATGAGCCAATCCTCCACCGCCCAGAAGACGGCATCCCGAAATAAATACAGTTTCTGGTTTCGCTGGCGTTTTCATCTCAGTGCCCTGTTGCTGGTTTTGCCCATGGTGGCGATGCCGTTTTATTTTGATACCCTGGCCATGACACGGGGGGACAAGGGCTGGGTGAGCGGGATCTTGGTCAGCACTCAGTCGGCCCCTGGCAGATTCAACTGGCCGAGTGGGATACATTCCCCCCTGGAAAGATGGGGTGGCCAGTTATATGAAAACCTTTTCACTCTCACTCTGCCAGGCCTGTATCCCGCAGGTGAAAGCCGTTTATATGCGCATCGGTAAGCCGCGTAATCTGCGCACCGCTGGTGCTATCTCCTTCGGGACTCCTTATCGCCAGTTTATCTCTGTGCCGATTACCGATACCGCCACGGCCGATGCTGATATCTGGCTGACCCTGGTAGGTTGGGATGGATCAGTGCACCAGATGTCCATGCCTTTGGCCGACGCCTCACCCAGCACCATAACCTTCATTGAGAGCCGCAATCGCTAACCTGTGTGCACAAACCTGAGGACGAATTATGAGAACTAACATACGCTTCTTTTACATAGCACTACTGATGTTCAGCAGCCTGGTGGCCTTGCCTGTCTGGGCGCACTCTCCGCACTGTCAGTGCAAGCTTGAGGGGGATTTCATTGTTTGCCAAGGCGGTTTTTCCGATGGCTCCGGTGCTGAAGGCATACAACTGGATGTAATCACCTATGATGAAGACCTGATTCTATCAAGCGCACTGGATGAACAGTCTCGCATCCGCTTTCCGCGTCCTGAGGGTGATTTTTACATCTTACTGGATGCAGGCCCTGGGCATATTGTTGAAATAGACTGGCCAGAAATCGAGGGGATGGAATCTTAACTGATTAGGCGCCTCATGTGCTTACTGAACTGCCATCACCGGTATCAACAAGATCATGACTAATATCAACTTATCACTGTAGCCGAACTGCTATGCTTGCCCAAATTTTGGGAGGTATACATGGAGTTGGTCTGTCCTGCCGGGAATCTTCCGGCGCTGAAGAAAGCAGTAGATGAAGGGCTGATGCCGTTTATTTTGGTTTTCAGAACGCCACCAATGCGCGTCAGTTTATCGGCTTGAACTTTAACGATAAGCGTGCCCGTGAAGGGGTTGATTATGCCAGAGTCGGGGCTGCAAGGTGTTCTGCGCCATCAACACCTATCCTCAGCCCTCACGTTGGGCCGAATGGACCGGGGCTGTGGACCAGGCGGCAGCACTGGGGGTGGATGCGCTGATTCTGGCCGATATGGGGCTACTGGATTATGCCGCTCAAACCTATCCTGATCTGTCGCGCCACTTGTCTGTGCAGGGCTCAGCGACCAGTCGTGCCGCGCTGACTTTCTATCAGCAACAGTTCGGCATTAAACGGGCGGTGCTGCCACGGGTGCTGTCGATTTCCCAGGTTGAGGATTTGGCCAAAAACAGCCCGGTTGAACTGGAGGTGTTTGCCTTTGGTAGCCTGTGCATTATGGCAGAAGGACGTTGCTATCTATCCTCCTATCTAACCGATGAATCACCCAATACCCGTGGCGCTTGTTCACCCGCTAAGGCGGTACGTTGGCAGGAAACCGATGCCGGATTGGAGGCACGTCTCAATGGTGTGCTGATCGATCGTTTTCTGGCAGGTGAAAAAGCGGGTTATCCCACGCTGTGTAAAGGTCGTTTTGCTGTCGGTGATGAAACCTACCATGCGTTGGAAGAACCCGTCAGCCTGTCGACGCTGGATCTGCTGCCCAAGCTGCAAGCCATGGGTATCGCTGCGGTTAAAATTGAAGGGCGTCAGCGCAGTCCTGCGTATGTGGCACAGGTGACACAGGTCTGGCGCCAGGCGATTGATAAGGCCAGGGCATCCTCCGCTGATCCGGCACAATTGCAGCGCTGGGCCGGGCAGTTAAGTCAGCTGTCTGAGGGCAGCCTGACGACACTGGGTGCTTATCACAGGAAATGGAAGTAGGAATTGACGATGAAATTGTCTTTGGGACCCTTGCTGTATTACTGGAAGAAATCAGAAGTTGAAGCCTTCTATGATCAAGTCAGCCGGTGGCCGGTAGAAATTGTTTATCTGGGTGAAACTGTATGTGCCCGCCGTCGGGAGCTGAAACTGGATGATTGGGTTGGCATGGCTAATCAATTGGTACAGGCCGGTAAACAGGTGGTGTTGTCCAGCCAGACACTGATCGAATCAGAAGGGGATCTGAAGCAACTGACACGCCTGGTTGAATTGGCGGCTAAACAGGGCTGGCAAGTGGAAGCCAATGATCAGAGTGCGCTGCAGCTCTTGTCTGAAGCCAGTTTGCCCTTTGTTAGTGGACCGGCGGTGAATATCTACAACCCAAGAACCCTGCAGCGTTTAGTGAACCTGGGCTTACAACGCTGGTGTTTTCCGGTAGAGCTGTCGCGTGAAACCCTGGCGGATATGCAACAGGCGATTGCCGGGCAGGGCATGTCGGTGGAAACGGAAGTGTTTGCTTATGGCCATCTGCCACTGGCCTGGTCATCACGCTGCTTTACCGCGCGCTATCATGATTTGCCTAAAGATCGCTGTGGTTTTGTCTGTCAGCAGTATCAGGACGGTCTGTTAATGCGCTCTCAGGAGGCACAGGATGTCTTTGTACTGAATGGTATCCAGACCCTGTCCGGTGCTTGCTGCAATCTGGCCGATCAATTGCCACTAATGCAGCAGTTGCAGGTTGATGTGGTGAGGCTGAGCCAGCAGGCNNAGGG
>NZ_JRLB01000111.1 GCF_000764495.1 Nitrincola sp. A-D6 | reverse complement strand
ACACTTGTAACAGGCTGACTTTTCATGGCCGTGAGGACTTGCGCCGCCACTTTATAACGGCAGCAGCTATTCAGGCTATTAGTAATCGGGGTGTTTCAGTTTCTGCAGGTGAGTTCAAAGAGTTACTTGACTCAATAGGCTCCGGGCGTCATTCAGGTTTCGATTTTACTGATATTGTGGCAAACAACTCCGGAATCCGTTTATCCAATCGAATGATGGCTACATCTGCGGATCAGTGGCCTAAGTTGCTTGAATTGATTCAGACCGATGCTGACCTTGTTACAAGTTTGGATGGTATACCCGAAAGAATGCCGCGTGAAGAATTCGAACGACAGTATGGTGATGTTGATAGTGACGAATACGCAGAGATGATTGAGCGTATAGAGGCTCGTATTGGACGTTTACCTTTGCATGCTCTGTAGATATTTCAGGAAGGTAATCGCCCGCAGCCGTGCGGGCGGTGTGTTCAGAAACAGGATCAGGCTTTACGGGCCGCTTTACGACGGATGCCAATAACACCTGCTATACCAGCCAGGAACATCCAGGCGGCAGCGGGTAAAGGCACTTCATTCACACTAATGGCGTTGAGTGCCAGTGTTGACCATTTCCAATGACGTTGGAGGCTCGCAAAAAATCATTGCCTGTGGCGATACTGAAACTTGTCAGCCCCAGCCAGTTGGCCTGGAAGACGCTGGCGGCTGTATCTACAAACAGTTGAGCTGTATTAGTCAGGACGGCGCCACTATAGCCACTGATTGTTAGAGTTTGTGAGCCCCATGCGCCTGCGATAACAAAACTGTTCAGATCAAAGGTGCCTGGGCTGTTCCAGTCGAAAGTTGTTAGAGGGGCTGCATTACCATTGTAGGCGATATAGGGTCCCCCCGTAGCGCTGGACACACTTGCATAGCCGCTGTTGGTCAGACCGGAGGCTTCAGTGTTATCCATATAAAAGCTTGGGCTTAAGGTGAGCTGAGAGCTGCCACCTGCATTGAAATGAATAGTCGCGGCCTGTGTCAGTTGGCTGGCACAGAGTAGCAGTACTGCTATAAGCATCGTTCTCATGATGTGTTCCTCATTCATGATAGATTTTATTGTGATCAATCCCAGGTGTTTACTGCACATTTTCCGTGGACTGAGGCTCTTGGATCGGTTGAGCCGAACTGATTATTACAGATGCACAATATTTAAACAAATGTTTCTCTAATGCTATCTGGTTGTAACTTTTTGTTTTTAAATGCCATGTTTTGGTTTTTGTTAGATTTTTGTATAAATGAAAGGTTTAGTAAGAAAATTACTATTAATTTCATATTGGTGTTTGAAAAGTATTGTACTACGGACCGATGTTTGAGCTTATGTTATTGTATATAGTTGGCTTAGATCAGTAAGCCGATAGGAAGTGTTTCGGATATTCGTTTGAATTATTCAAACATGTGATTGAAATTTGTAGCAGGAAAGTTGCTGGCCAGTGTAGCGACCCATAGGGTGGCACTAGTCAGAACCTGCTGATTGATTAGTGAATTATAAACAAGGATACATTTCATGAACAAAGTTATTCAGTTGGCGGCAGCAGCTGCTCTGGTTTTCTCTGTAGCGGCCCCGGTATCGGCGGCGTCTATTGGTTTGAGTTTTACGGGCGGTAATTCAGGTGCCCACAACTCTCTCACATATAACTATGGTGATGATCAGTTAACAGTAAGTGGTTATTCTGGTTTTAATAGCGGATCTATCTCTGGATCTTCTGTGCAAACCTGGAATGGCTGGGGACTGGGTATGCCAACTAACAATGCAGTCAATAGCAATGGCGCGCATCGTGTTTCAAATAACGAAGTTCGATACCGTGATGGACGCCGTAGGGTAACAGAGCGTCAGTACCAGATGGTTATGTTTGACTTTGGTCGCGAAGTTTCTCTGGATAGTTTCACCGTAGGTGATGCGGTCTACACGAACAATAACTGGGCTAGCGTTCTGGCGTATACAGATACGGCTCCGCTGACCACGTTGAATGGTAAGAAATGGTCTGATCTGCTGACAAGTGGTTTTTCAACTGCTGGTGATGCGGACACCTATACTGGTGTTACTCAGGGAACTCCGAAACTGGTTGAAGGTGGCCTGACATCCCAGTATTGGTTGGTGGGTGTTTATAATGCCGTCTTCAGTGATAGCCTCTGGGAACTTATGACGAAGGGTTTAAGCTGACGGGTCTCAGCTTCTCTACCGTTGATATAACCGAAACACCGCTTCCTGCCGCAGCCTGGTTGTTCCTGACTGGCCTGGCTGGCATGGGTTGGGTGAAAAAACGCAAAGCCAAGCGTGAGCAGTTGGCTTTAGCCGCCGCGTAATTCTTCGCTGTAGGAGCCCGGTCCCCGGGCGATTGTTTTTCTGTGGGAGCCCGGTCTCCGGGCGAATGCTCTTCGCTCGCAGAGCGAGCTCCTACAGCGATCTCCTACGGGTGGTGTATGTTGTGGGAGCCCGGTCTCCGGGCGAATGCTACTAGGGTAATAAAATGAAAAAACTAGTTGTTTTGATGGTTATCAGTGTGTGTCTGATGGCGGGTAAGCTCTTTGCAGCACCTGTTCCGAGCAATACGGGTGGTTGTTCGGGCTTTAGCTTGTCTGGTGGGGATTGCTTGTTGTCGGGATCCACCAAAGGCTCGGCAGGGACCAATCTGACCAGTAATGCTGATAATAATGGCTTTCTTATTAATCCTGTCGGTGAAGGTTACACTTATGTAACTAAATTCGAAGGTGGTAATACGATTTGGACCAGTCGGCGCGGGGTGACTACTATTACCCTTCCTGAGTCGATTAGTTCTATGTTTTCTCAGATTGCTATAGGTATCAAGCAAGGCCCAACCTGGGCGGTGTTTATGATTGATACGGCTCTGGGTAGCTATGAGTTTAATCAGAATGACATCTCTAATGTAACCTTTTACAGTACTGATAGTCTGTCCGAAGTACCACTACCCGCCGCTGCCTGGTTGTTCCTGACTGGCCTGGCTGGCATGGGTTGGGTGAAAAAGCGCAAAGCCAAGCGTGAGCAGTTGGCTTTAGCCGCCGCGTAATTTTTTCCCTGTAGGAGCCCGGTCTCCGGGCGAAGGTTTTTCGCTCGCGGAGCGAGCTCCTACAGGTGGTATATATTTGTGGGAGCCGGTCTCCGGGTGAATGTTTTTCGCTCGCGGAGCGAGCTCCTACAGCGAGCTCCTACAGTGGGCTCCTGCAGGTTGTATACAATCTATGTGCATTGCAAAATAAATAAATTTTTCTAACGTTTGTTAGAGACATAGGACGTTCATTTTTGTAGTCTAGAATCAGTTTTTCTGAAACTAAAAACTTCGCGTTTTACTGGCCGCAGAGTTATGGAAGCGCGTGCAGTGACTATTGAAAAGGGAATGTTCTATGCAAGCACTATCAATATCTACGCTGGTTTCAGCGTATTTTCAGAAAGTACCTGATCCCGGTGTGGCAGCTCAGCGAGTTGCCTTTGGTACATCCGGGCATCGTGGCACATCGCATAATGCGTCGTTCAATCAGGCGCACATCTGGGCAATCACACAAGCTATTATTGAATACCGCACCGCAGCAGGCATCTTTGGTCCTTTATATCTGGGTATCGATACACATGCGCTGTCAGAGCCTGCTTATGGCAGTGTGATTGAGGTTTTGATTGCACAGGGTGTAGATGTCTGTGTGCATCCAGAGGGTGGATACACGCCAACTCCGCTTATTTCCCATGCTATTTTGCAGCACAATTTGCATCAGCCCGAGGCTTTGGCTGACGGATTGTGATTACGCCTTCGCATAATCCGCCGGGTGATGGCGGGATTAAGTACAACACACCTGATGGTGGTCCGGCGGCTTCTGAGGTGACGCGTGAGATTCAGGATCGTGCCAATGTGTTGCTGGAGAAGGGGCTTAAGGAGATTAAGCGTGTCTCTTCAGAGGTGGCGCAAAACGCTGTACGTGCGTTTGATTATGTCGGGTTGTATGTATCCCATCTTCCTGAAGTGATTGATATGGCGGCGATTGAAGGTTCCGGTTTGCGCATTGCCGTTGATCCGATGGGTGGAACGGCGTTGGAAGTTTGGCAGGCGATAGCGCAACGCTTTAAAATCAATCTGACTATTGTGAATGAAAGCCAGGATCCTACTTTTGCTTTTATGCCCCCGGATCATGATGGCCAGATTCGTATGGACTGTTCCAGTCCGCAGGCGATGGCAAACCTGCTCAAGCTAAAGGATCAGTTTGATCTGGCGCTGGCTAACGATCCTGATGCGGATCGCCATGGTATTGTTGATGCTCAGGGCCTGATGAACCCAAATCACTATCTGGCGGTCGCGGTCGACTACTTGTTGACGCATCGACCTCAGTGGGATGAGAGTCTGGCTGTGGGTAAAACCCTGGTGAGTTCGTCCATTCTGGATAGAGTCGTCAGCAAGCATGGTCGTGTGCTTTATGAAGTACCCGTCGGATTTAAGTGGTTTGTTGAGGGGCTGCATCAGAAGCGCCTGGCTTTTGCGGGTGAGGAGAGTGCTGGCGCCAGTTTTCTGACCATGGCTGGTGAACCTTGGTCAACCGACAAGGATGGCATCATTCTGTGTTTGCTGGCGGCTGAAGTGTTTGCTGTAACCGGTAAGTCGCCGAGTCAGTATTACGCTGAGTTGACTCAAACCCTGGGTCTGCCACATTACAAGCGTATTGATGCACCGGCCACTGCCGCTGAGAAAAAAGTGTTGGGTTGGTTGCAGGCTTCGCATATCCGCTCTTCGCACCTGGTGGGTGAGCCGATCACCGATATTCTGGTGAAGGCTGCCGGTAATGCTGAGTCTATTGGTGGTGTGAAGGTGATGACCGTCAATGGTTGGTTTGCCGCCCGTCCCAGTGGTACTGAGTCAATCTATAAAATTTACGCTGAAAGCTTTGTGGATCAGGATCATCTGGATCAGTTGGTGAGCGAAGCCAGGGTTATTGTGGATGACATGTTGTCTAATCTGGCGTGATTAATCGCTATGCCAAAAGCCCGCTCTGCGGGTTTTTTTGTGTGCAAAGAAAAAACACTTAATAATCATAGGTTAATAATTCAAACATATTTGGATTGTCTAAATCTAGCTGTAAGCCTCATGTTTACTGGCAATGTACTTCAGTACAATACCATTATTCAAACCCGTGCCTATAATTAGTGCATAGAAAGGACTCCTCAAAATGAATTGAAGCTAGAAAGCTTCTGCAGTAATTATAATTTAGAGGTAGCTATCATGAGCCCCCAAGTCGCAACCATCGTAAGCCTTACTGGTGAAGTTTCTGCTCGCGCAGAAGATGGCACTATACGTGTACTGACACAAGGAGATGCCCTCTTTGCGGGCGAAGTCCTGATTACTGCTGATGGATCTCAAGTTGTTTTAGATTATGGCAATGGTGAACTTGTCAGCCTGAACGGTCCGCAAAGTTTACAGTTGACGGAAAACCAGATCACGGCATCAGCCCTGAACCGGTTGAAAGCGAAGTTACAGATCCGAGTGTGGATGCGATCCTTGCGGCCTTGGAGGGTGATGGTGATCTGTTGGATGAGCTGGAAGCACCAGCTGCCGGTGCCGAAGGCGCACCCGAAGGCGGCGGTGGCTCGTTTGTCCGCTTGATGCGAGTTTCTGAAAGTGTTGATCCTTTGGCATTTCAGTTTGAACAACAGGCTGTCACCAATTTTGATGCACCTATTGGCGATGCGGGTGTTGGTGCAGCGGCTGAAGAACCTGTCAATGGACTGCCCAGCGCCGGTGACGTGACCATTGCGGTCGATGAAGATGATATTGCCTATGAAAGAGGACCTGATTTTTGGGAAACCTCATGGTTTGATGCTTTTGCCAACAGTATAGATTTTCCGGGTGGTCTCTATCATAACGGTAATAATGATGGAGCCTTTGGTGATGACCTGCCACCGAATTCACCCACAACAATGGTTGGCACCCTCGACTTTTCCTATGGTCCTGACGGTGTTGGCAGTCTGACTTTTAACCTGCCCACTGAAGATTTGACATCTGGCGGACAAGAGTTGCAGTACTGGTTGTCTGAAGACGGAACTACTCTGGTCGGTTATGTCGGACAGATTAATGAAATCCCTGTCCAGGGTGATTTTCCTTTTGAGGGTGAAAACCCTTCTCAGGGCGATTTTCCTTCTCAGGGCGAAGAAGGCTCTTCGGTCAAGGTTATTTTCTCGGCAGAAATTACTGACATTTTAACGGGTGGCTATTCCTTCACACTTTACGGCCCTCTCGACCATCCCGATAACAGCACTGAAGACAACATTCAGCTGCCCTTGTCATTTACCGTAACAGACAGTGATGGTGATGCGGCTACCGGTACTCTTCTGGTCAATGTTGATGATGACAGTCCGGTGATGACTGCTGATGGCACAGAAGTGGAGATGCCAACACTGACCGTGGATGAGTCTCCAGTTGGCAGTGGTGATGCAGATGGTTCTGGCATTGTCGAAAATCCACAATCACTGGCTAATCATAACCTTGCCAGTGCTATCAATCTGGACGGCCACTTCACTCTGGCACTAATCCTGATGTCCAGGATTCGGAGAATACCCCCTTTGTTTCCATTCATGCTACCGGTAATAATGCGGCAGACTACTATGCCTTCACCGTTACCGAGCCGGGTAGTACCGCGGTGTTCGACGTCGACTATGGCAGAAACCACGGAGGCAGTTTGATCCCTATATCCATTTGTGGAATTCGGATGGAACCCGCATAGCCTATAATGATGATGCTTCGACTGCTCTGGGTGATGGCGGTAGTAGCCATGCTTTTGACTCCTACCTCACCTATACTTTCGCCACCCCCGGTACTTACTATATTTCTGTTGGTCAGTTCCCTGGTGGCAGCAACCCGGATAACCCGATTCCGACCGGTGGCACCTACCAGCTTCAGGTTTCATTGACCAACGCCGTTGTGGGTGGTGCTGATGGCGTCTGGACCACCTCCGCTGATTTCTCCGGTAACTTCGATGTAGCTTATGGCGCTGACGGCCCCGGTAGTGTGAGCTATGCGCTGTCACTGGCTGGCGAACAGATGGGTTCCGGCCTGTTTGCTCTTGATCCGGAAAATACTACCGAAGGTGAATTGGGTCAGGGTGCCGAGATCATGCTGAGCATGAACGGCGATACTATTGTCGGTATGGTTGGTGACACTGAATACTTCCAGATTGCCGTCGATGGCGATACCGGTGTGGTCAGTTTTACCCGTTTTGAAAACGTCTGGCATTCCGATACCTCTGATCACGATGATGCAGCCTGGCTGAATGCAGCTGTGGGCAGCATTCTGCTGACAGCGACTGCAATTGATGCAGATGGTGACACCTCATCTGCCAGCCTCGACCTGAGTTCCGAAATTTTCTCGATTGAAGATGATGGCCCGACTGCTGCTTTGGCAGAGGGCCTCGAAGTTATGCCCCAACTGGTGGTGGATGAGTCTGCTTTACCCGATGGTGGGGATGGCATTCGCAGTGATTCCGCCGACTTTTCGGTCTACTTTGCCACAGGTGACGATATCGACTTCGGTACCGATGGCTCTGGTAGTGTGAACTATGCCTTTGTATTGAATACAGGCGAAGGTGCAGAGAGTGTTGGTAGTGGTCTGTTTGCGCTGGATTCGACGGATACCAGTGACGCAGATGGTGATGGCATCGGACAGGGGGATGAAATCCAGTTAAGTGCCAATGCAGCTGGCACAGTAGTGACCGGTAGTGTTGGTGAGGTGGTTTACTTCACGCTGACCCTGGATCCTGAATCTGGTGAAATTGAATTCGAGCAGTTTGCCAATATCTGGCACAGTGATACTGCTGAGCATGATGATGCTGAAACACTCCTGCTGGAAGAAGGCACTCTGCTTCTGCAGCAGACCGTAACAGATGCTGATGGTGACAGTGATAGCGTTGAGTTCGATCTGGGTGCGGCCGGTGCCTTCAGTATTGAAGATGATGGCCCGACTGTAACTATTGAGCCAGCCGTTAGCTACACACTGGCTATCACCAATTATGGTGAAACCTCAGCGGGTTACAACAACAGCTTCGGTTATTACATCAAGGATGCAGATGGCAACCCCACAACAGGTGCCGTGGTATGGGATAATGTTAAAAACTTTACCGACAGCAGTGTGACTATTACGGGTTACACACCGGATCAGGTAGCTTTTTCATCCTTCCAAATGGTGATCGTCTCAACGGTAGCCTGGAGCCAAACACTGAGGTGGTATTTGTTCAGGATGGCTCGGGCAATTGGCAGGCGGTAACTACCGGCGGTACAGAGCTGGTCGGGCAGGGAACCAACGTGCTGTTTGATGTCGGCGCACTCAATGCCGATGGGCTTGACCATGTCCAGGACAATGCTAAACCAGGCAACCTGAACTGGGAGGATCTCCATGGTGGTGGCGACAACGATTACAACGACGTCAATATCGGTGTTGTCTGGTCGTCTAACCTGCCTGTGCTGACTACCCAGGATGCTGAAACCATCGGAGATCTTACCGATGAAGCAAGTGCCGCTTTTGCTTCCTTCTTTACGCTTGTCAGTGATGCCGGCACCGATGGCCCTGGCAGTGAGTCCCTGGCTTACAGCCTGTCAGTGACTAATTCCGACTCCGGCTTGAGCAGTGCTGGTCTTGCCATCACCTTGTTCCTCATTGATGGCAAGGTTGTGGGTTCTACAGCCGCCGCTATCGGTGATGTAAATACCGAAAACACGGTGTTTGATATCAGCGTGGATGCCGGTGGCAACGTTAAACTGACTCAGTATGCCGAACTTGATCACGTCGGTGAAAATGCCGACGGCGATGCATTCAATAACAGCGCTAACCTGCTTGGCTTGCCAGAAGGTACTATCGCTCTTACTGCTGCAGCTAGTGTGACTGACGCTGATGGCGACGCTGCCAACGCAGCGCAGACTCTGGACATTAGTAGCGCGTTTAATTTTGAGGACGATGTGCCTTCGATCGATGCTCAGACACGGGTCGAGTTACTAAGTGAATCTTTCGAGACTTTCTCTGGCACCAATGGTTGGGCTGTGGTGAAAGGCGATAATGGAACTATTATCGGTAACAACGGTGTTGTGTGGACGGTCAATTCCGCAGGTATTGAAATTCAGGCAGGAAACACTGGGGGCAGTACTGCGTCCGATGGAAACTACCATGCTGAGCTTGATCCTTACAGCAATGACGGTAACACAACGCTTTCAACTGTTGTTGAACTGCCTTCCTCTGAGGTGACACTGAGTTTCGACTATAAGCCAAGACCCGGCCATGTCGCGGACAGCGATATGAAAGTTTTCTTGGGTGATTTGGAAATCATTATCGACGCCCAGTCAGATGGTAGTATTGCGATCAGCTCTCCTGACAATGTTGCGGTTGAGCAGAATCCAAACAATAACGGTTGGACCACTATTTCGCTTACTTTTAGCGGCTTGGCAGCGGGCTCAACTCCGCTTAGCTTTGTTGGTCTCGGTTCCGATGATAGCTATGGCGCCTATCTCGATAATATCAACATGTTTGCCGATACGTTTGGGTTAGCTGTTGATGAATCAGATCTGGACACAGATGCCACAGCGAACGTTAGCAGTTTCTTTGAAGGTGCATTTGGCGCTGATGGCGCTGGTGACATTGCTTATACTGAACCTGAATCAAGGTGCATCGGGTCTGGTTGATACTGCAACTGGCAATGAGGTTTTCCTTTTCCTGGAGAATGGAATCGTTGAAGGTCGAGAAGGTGTGAATGCCATCGCCGCTGAAACTGGCGCGGTTGTGTTTACACTCGATGTTAATAGTAGTACGGGTGAGGTGACCCTTGATCAGATCAGAGCTTTAATGCATTCTGATGACACCACACCAAATGATGCTGTCCTGCTTACAGCAGGCTTGGTAGACCTGGTGGCTACTATCACTGATGGTGATGGTGATAGTAAATCAGCCAAAATTGATGCCAGTGCAGCTATTCGTTTCTATGATGATGGCCCATCGGCTGAAAACTTTGTCTATGGTAATGATGTGGCTGTTGGTGTTAGTGATTATGTGCTGGCAGCTGACGCGGTTGCCGCTCTGGGTATTGATGTGGGCTCGGATGGCTATCTGAATGGCAGCCTGCAAGGTGCTGTTCAGTTCAGTGCGGGTAATCTGGGTGGTAGTCTTTCAATTGGTGCCTCTGGTGAGTTGTTGTATACGCCACCAGACGCGCTGCAGCAAAGTCAGCAAGAAACCTTCAGCTACACAGTTGTTGATGGTGATGGTGATTCGGTCCAGCGCTCTGTATCTATTGGTCTGGTCGAGAATACACCCCCCATGGCTGATCCAGTTTTGACCAACGCCAGTGTCGCTTTCGGTAGCCTTCCTGCAGGTTTACCAGAAGACGCTGTATTCGTTAAACAGTTTAGCGTGGGTGGCGGGGTTGATTCGGCTGAAGCAGGCTTGTCATCACCCTCTGTAGCGGAAACGGATGCGTCTCTGGGTGGTCAGGATCAGGAAACTCTGGAGTCCAATCTGGTATTCCAGGTTACCGATCTTCCGACTTACGGTACCTTGTATCTGAATACAGGTAGCGGCTATGTGCCCTTTGATGCAAGTGATCTGGCTGGCAGCACGTTCTCAGACGATGCTGACCTTTATTGGGTCGCTACACCGGGTGACTTACAGTCGGCTCTGTCTGATCAACCAGCTCTGTCTCTGAGTGGCAACTCACTGTCTGGTTGGCAAGCACATGGTGTAACGCTTCATGGCTATACCATGGATGGACAGAGCGATGCATCTACATTGAAGTTCACCTCTGAAGGTGTGGGTATTGATGGCAGCAGCTTTGGTCAGGAGCAGGTTCCTAACCAGCTTGGCTATCGTGATGGTAATTCAGAGACTATTATCCTCGACTTTGCCAATCCGGTCGGTGAAGCCGAGATTGCAGTTGGCCGATTGATCTTTAATGAGCATGAAGTAGGCCGTGTAGAAGCGTTTCTGAATGGTACTTCTGTTGGCAGTTGGACCTTTACCGGTAGCAGTTCATCAGCATTACTCAGTGGAGCACTGATTGACTTTACGCCATCATCTGGTTTCGATACGTCTAAAGGAACTGGTAATGGTAGTGGTGCATTTACGCTGAGTGGCGTGGTATTTGATCAGTTGCGCTTTACTGCAACCGAGTATGGTGACGGCGGTAGCGCTAATACAAACGACAGCAGTGATTATTTCTTGCAGAGCGTCAGCTTTAAAGAGATCCCATCGGCTGAGTTTCAGTATCAGGTGACCGATGAGGCTGGTAATGCCAGTGATCCGGTGATTGTTCAGATAGACATGCTGACAGACACTTCAGTTCCGGATAGCGTACCTTCTGACTGGACTGATGATACGCCTCCTGCTGATATTATTCTGGGTGCATCTGCGCACAACAGTGGTAATGGCCAGGGACAGGGCAACTCTGGCACCTATGCTAATCAGGGCCAGAGTGGTCGCTTGGATAACGATGCGATGACTAAAGGTCCTCATTTAGTGACTCTTAGCACTGAAGGTTTCCTTGCTGTAGACCACAATGGCAATGATAACCCTGCCATGATTGAGCAGCCTGAAGCCTTGTTGCTGCAGTTTAAAGAGGGACTGAACAGCATTCGCTTTGAAGTGCAAGGTGATCTGGGTAACTCTGCAACCTTCTCGCTGTTTGATGCCGACGGGAACCGTATTGGTGATCCGGCAGCACTTGAGCTCATGGATGACGGAACGTTGGTATTTGAGTCATCAGACTCCTTTAGCTATCTGGCTATTGATGGGTCACAAGGCTCATCCTTTGCCATCAAGCCAGTGGGTTACAGCTATACCAACACAGATGGCGAAATTGTCGGTAGTACTGGCGATGATTATCTCTTTGCAACAGATGCCGATGATGTTCTGATTGGTGGTACTGGCGCTGATACATTCAAGTGGACGCTGGATACCCAGGGTGGTGACGATGTTGTCATGGACTTTAATGTGGCAGATGGGGATGTATTGGATGTCGCCGACCTTCTTCAGGGTGAAGAGCATGGAGACCTCACTGATTATATCAGTGTGACTGAGTCTGCTGAAGGTACATTGATTGAACTGACACCACAGGGTGATGGCTCTGGTGCAACTCAATCCATCATGCTGGATGGTGTATCCTTTACCGATCTGGGAATTGATACCGGCACCATGACCACTGATGAAGCCATTATCGACCACTTGGTTAACAGCGGCCACATCAACATCGACCAGTAGAAACCCGGTCCTCGGGCGATTCTGCTCTTTGTGGGAGCCCGCTCTGCGGGCGATCTATCCCATCTTTCGCTCGCGGAGCGAGCTCCTACAGGGGGATTTCTCACCTTCTGTAGGAGCCCGCTCCGCGGGCGAATGTTCCGGGCAATATGTCTTACCGCTTCGGTAAAACATCCTTCAGCTTCGCATGAACTCCACGCAAACATTCTTCCGTGGTTTTCCAGTCAATACATGCATCAGTCACCGATACGCCGTGCTTAAGGTCACAGAGGTTGGCCGGGATGGACTGGTTGCCCCATTCCAGATTGGACTCAATCATCAGGCCGATGATGGACTGGTTGCCTTCGAGAATCTGGTTAGCAGCATTTTCTGCAACCAGCGGCTGTAGCGCCGGGTCTTTGTTGGAATTGGCGTGGCTGCAGTCAATCATGATGTTGTTACTGAGCTTGGCCTTTTCCAGTGCCTGTTCGCACAGACGTACACTGACTGAATCGTAATTCGGTTTGCCGTTTCCGCCGCGCAGTACCACATGGCCATAGGCGTTGCCGCGTGTTTTGACGATGGATACCTTGCCTTCTTCATCTATACCGAGGAAATTGTGCGGGTGGCACACGGATTCCATCGCATTAATAGCAACAGTAAGCCCTCCATCGGTACCATTTTTAAAGCCCACGGCGCAAGACAAACCGGATGACATTTCACGGTGAGTCTGGGATTCTGTAGTGCGCGCACCAATAGCCGACCAACTGATCAGGTCCTGCATATATTGGGGCGAGATAGGATCAAGCGCTTCGGTGGCCAGTGGTAAGCCCATGTCGGACAAGTCGATCAGCAACTGGCGCCCGATACGCAGACCTTCTTCGATTTCAAACGAGTCATTCATGTGCGGATCGTTAATCAGGCCTTTCCAGCCTACGGTGGTGCGGGGCTTTTCAAAATACACACGCATGACCAGATACAGCGAATCTTTAACTTCTTCAGCCAGTGCTTTCAGGCGACGACCATATTCCAGGGCGGCTTCCGGATCATGGATAGAGCAGGGACCGATCACCACCATCAAGCGCTTGTCTTTGCGGTCCAGAATATCTTTTACCACCTGACGCTCACGAATAACTGTGGCAACAGCATTTTCACTCAAGGGCAGTTTGGCTTTAAGTGCGCGTGGTGTAATGATCGGTGTGATGGATTCAATACTGAGGTCTTCTAAACGTGTATCGGTCATCTCTGTTAGTTCCTGAAAGCAGATAGATTCGTAGGGGTATTTTTACATATCCCCGCACGGCTTATAAGAGGAAATAGGTATAATATCGACTATTGGAACGATAGGACCGCTTAATGGTCTGATTCTGCAGATTGAAGCGCACCCGGGTTGAAGGATACATTGTGTTAAAACCGATATTGATATTTCTCACGATCATTTTGCTAAGCCTGTCAAACCTTGTAGGAGCCAGTCCCTGGGCGAATATTCTCTGGGCAATAATTCGCTCGCGGAGCGAGCTCCTACAATAGGTGGTAATGTAGGAGCCCAGTCCCTGGGCGAATATTCTCTGGGCGATAATTCGCTCGCGGAGCGAGCTCCTACATTGGCTGATAATGTAGGAGCCGGTCTCCGGGCGATGTTGCTGCGGGCGATAATTCTCTGGGCGATAGGTTTCTCTCAATTTTTAACTCTTCAGGTACTTCCGCTGGCCCTCTGCCGGTTGAAGAGGTGTTTCAGCTGGATACCCGGGTTGTTGCACCAGGTGTTTTTGAGCTGAACTGGAGCATCCATGACGATTATTATCTCTACCGTGATCATCTGAAATTCACCCTGCCAGAGGGTGTTCAACTGGTAGAGAGTTGGCGCCAGGTTGGTGTTACCAAGGATGACCCACTGTTTGGTAAGGTAGATGTCTGGACGGGCCAGGCTGCTGCGGCTTTATTGATCGGCGCTGATGCTGAGGTGGTCGGGAATGCCTCGCTGGAAATTACTTATCAGGCTGCTGGGAAGGGGGTATCTGTTACCCGCCGGTAACCGAGTCCGTCCCCTTATCTACTTTACCCCTGGCTGCGGGCCTGAGTTGGCCCGAAGGTATGCCACCTGAGCAGACTTTAGCTGCAGAGTCTTCTGTGGTGTCAGTGGCCGAACATGATCGCTTTACGCAAGTGTTAAGTGGACGTAGTCTGCCCTTGATTCTGGCGGCGTTTTTTGTGGCCGGACTGGCGTTGTCGCTGACCCCCTGTGTGTTCCCGATGATCCCGATTTTGTCCAGTATTATTGCTGGCCAGCAGGAGCGGGTGTCAACGCGTCGGGCGCTGGGGCTCTCCAGTGTCTATGTGTTAGCCATGGCGGTCACCTATACCCTGGTGGGTGTATTGGCAGGGTTATTTGGTGCGAATATTCAGGCGAGCTTTCAGAATCCCTGGATCATTTCTGTGTTTAGCGCTGTGTTTGTGTTGCTGGCGCTATCCATGTTTGGTTTTTATGAACTACAGCTACCCAGCGGTTTGCAGAACCGTTTGAATCAGATGAGCCGCAGCCAGAAAGGTGGTCAGATAACGGGTGTGGCGGTGATGGGCTTTCTTTCTGCGCTGATCGTCGGCCCTTGTATGGCGGCACCTCTGGCGGGGGCATTGATCTATATCGGTCAGACGGGCGATCCCGTATTGGGCGGTACGGCACTGTTTTCCATGTCGATGGGTATGGGCGTTCCACTGCTGCTGGTAGGTACATCGGCCGGGAAGTTCATGCCCAGAGCCGGAAGTTGGATGAAGGCGATCAAGGCTGGCTTTGGTGTGATGTTGCTGTTGCTGGCGGTATGGATGCTGGACCGGATTGTACCTGTACAAGTCACCATGGCCCTAACGGCAATTGTTCTGATTATTAGCGCTGTGTATCTGAATGCACTGGATAAATTGGCAGATACAGTTAGTGGCTGGCAGCGCTTGTGGAAAGGTATTGGCCTGGTAATGTTGGTGTACGGGGTTGCTTTGCTGCTGGGTTTATTTGCCGGTGGACGTAGCCTGGTGTACCCCTTGCAGGGCGTGGGGCTGGCGGCAGGCCCCGCGGGTGCTGCACAAGGTTCATCGATGCAATTCAATCAAACCGTCACTTCGCTAACAGCGCTTGAGCCTTTGCTGACAGAAGCAAAAGCGGCTCAGCAGCCGGTGATGCTGGATTTTTATGCGGACTGGTGTGTGACCTGTGCTGAGATGGAGTTTGTCACCTTTGCCGATGCCGAGGTTCAGGCGGGCTTGTCTGAGTTTGTCAAAATCAAGATCGACGTGACCCGTAATGATAGCGATTCACGTGCATTGAATCAGCGCTTCCAGGTATTCGGTCCCCCAGCGCTGGTGTTTTTCGATCAACAGGGTCGTGAGCGTCGCGAGTTCGCCGTACACGGCGTCATCGGCCCCCAGCCACTTTTAAACCAGATCGCACCGTTGTTGTAGGAGCCCGGTTTGTGGGCGAAGGGTATAATGCCAATGTAGGAGCCCGGTCTCCGGGCGATTGCTTTTCGCTCGCGGAGCGAGCTCCTACAGGATGTATAATAATGTGATGTAGGAGCCCGGTCTCCGGGCGATTGTTGTTCGCTCACAGAGTGAGCTCCTACGAATTTTTTTTCTAAATTTAAATAGCAAGGATCGCTATGTATCATTCTCATCGACTTCGTCATGGACGCTTTTCGGCTTCTGGCCAGATTTATCTTATCACCACGGTGTGTTGTAACCGCCGCCCCATTTTCCTGAATTTTGATCATGCAAGAATTGCTCTGCAGGCGTTACGCCAGACGGCGGCATCTACCGATACGCTCAGTTATGTCATTATGCCTGATCATGTGCACTGGCTATTGCAGCTCAAGGAGGGGGCGGATTTGTCGGCTGCTGTGCGTTTTTTTAAGGCGAGTGCGACCCGTGGTATTCATAGTCAGGGGAGTGAGATGGGCCCTGTTTTGCAGAAAGGGTTTTATGACCGGCAACTGCGAAAAGAGGAAGATTTGGTCGCTATGGCGCGTTATGTGGTAGCTAATCCTATCAGGGCCGGGCTTGTACGATCCGTTAGAGAGTATAGCTTTTGGGATGCTATATGGTTGTAGGAGCTCGGTTTGTAGGAGCCCGGTCTGTGGGAGCTCGGTCTGTGGGAGCCCGGTCTCCGAGCGATTGTTGTTCGCTCACAGAGTGAGCTCCTACAGGCGGAGTGAGGGTTAGGCGATAAACGTGCGGTTGATATGGCGGAATACATGGGTGTTGGCTTTGCGTAGCCATTCGAAGGCGACCATTTCCCGGCTTACAAGGATGATGCCGGCTTGGCGCATGCGTTCGATTGCCAGGTGTTTGTTGTTGGGCTCTCGGGAGGCGATGCAGTCTTCGACGATAAATACCTGAATACCTGCTGCCTGCATTTCCAGCGCCGTTTGCATGACGCAGACGTGAGCTTCTGTGCCAATGATCACTACTTGTGGGTAGTGTTTGTCTAAAAGTCTGTTGCGACAGCCATCGTCTGAGAGGCAGGAAAAATACTGTTTTTCCATGAAGGCATTGTCTTTGAGCAGCGTCCTGATGGGTTCGATCGTAGGGCCCAATCCCTTGGGGTATTGCTCTGATGCCAGAACAGGTACGTCCATCGAGCTGGCTACCTGGATCAGCCAGCGACAGTTGTTGACCAGATTGTCGCCATCGTGAATGGCAGGCATGAGCTTTTCCTGCAGATCCACGACCAGCAGGCGTGACAGCTTACGATCAATCAACATGTTGCTTCTCCAGTTCCTTGATTAGTTGGCGTGCCAGATTCATGGCTTCGCTGCGATTTGTTGGAATAACGCCTTGAGGGCCTCGTTGACACCATCCCAGGCAATACACGCCGGATTCAATATGACCTTGTTGATGGGCAAAACGTCCCAGTTCAGTATCATAGGGGACGTCGGCAATGGCCGGAGTCCGATAGCCGATAGCGGTGATCAGCGTGTCCAGTGGCAAGGTGTGCAGGGTGCCATGGCGTGTATCGCGGATTTCCAGTGCCTCCAGTTGCTTGTCGCCGACAGCCGCAAGGGGTGTGGCATAAAAATGCAACTGTATTTTGGTGAGCGCCGGTCTGCCTTCTGGTGCTTGTGCATAACGCTGCAATTGTTCCAGCATTTTTTTCTGCGAGGGCGGCAGGCCTTGTGTGTCTATTCCATCCAGTACGGCTGGTGAAGTATGGACTCGGCTTGTGCCAGGGTACTCAGTTCTGTCAGTTCGGCTACTGAAAAGCTGGCATCGGCAGGGCCGCGGCGGCCTAAAATATGTATTTCTCTAATATGATTCTTCGCCAGATGTGTTCTTACCGGCTCAGATAGGGCGCTTGTCTGGTGCTCAGCCGCCGTTTTGGCTAAAACGCGAGCGATATCCAGTGCTACATTGCCATTGCCAATAATAGCAACGCGTTGTCCGATTAGTGGTGTGAACTGGCTGGATTCAGGGTGGTTGTTATACCAGCGGGTGAAGCGGCCGGAGCCATAAATCCCTGGCAGGTGTTCGCCAGGAATGCCGAGCCTGCGATCTTCGCTGGCACCTGTGGCAAATACCACCCGATCATAGCGCTGCTTTAATTCGCTGTAGCTGATTGAGCTACCTACTTCAGTGTTGCAGATCAGATTTACATTATCACGCGCCAGTGTGCGCGCAAACTGCTCGGTCACTTTGCGGGTATGCAGATGATCGGGGGCGACACCGGAAACGGCAAGTCCAAACGGGTGGGGCAGGCGCTCGTAAATATCGATCTGCAGATCAGGTCGTTTAAGGGCGAGTATCTCTGCGAGAAAACATCCGGATGGACCACTGCCAATAATGGCAATCTTATAGTCAGGTGGCTGTATTGTTGATCTCACGGAACCTGCATACCCCGTTCCACAAACGGCAGTTCGGCCATCTGCTCCATCCAGGTATTTACGGCTGGAAAGGCAGTTTTATCGATTTCCTGCCATTCAAAACGGGCGGCCCAGGGGTAGATGGCGAAATCAGCAATAGTGAGTTCGTCGCAGACAAACTGCCGCCCTGTCAGTTGGGTGTTCAGCACTCCCCAAAGCCGGTTGGCCTCATCCTTGTAGCGTTTAATCGCGTAAGGCACCTTTTCCGGCGCGAAGCGGTTAAAATGGTGTGCCTGACCCAGGAAAGGGCCGAAGCCACCCATTTGCCACATCAGCCACTGCAGTACCTGATAGCGTTCAGTACCTTCTGGAGGTAAAAACTCACCGGTTTTATCAGCCAGGTAAATCAGAATAGCGCCACTTTCGAACAGGCTGATTGAGTCACCGGAGGGACCATCGGGATCTACAATCGCGGGAATTTTGTTGTTGGGGCTTACCTTGAGAAAGTCATCCTCGAACTGCTCATTGTTGAGTATGTCGATCGGATGGACGGAATAGTGCAAACGGCAGGCCTCCAGCATGATGGAGACTTTCTGACCATTCGGTGTACCCCAGGTATATAAATCTATCATCCCACTCTCCGTAAGGTTTTTATAATCAGGCTTTTCATTGCCCTGTCTACGTTATAAGCTTGCGTCAGATCAGCAGGATAATCCAACTTGTGTCGCGGAGAAAGTGTGACTCTGACTTTATTCATCATTTTAGCCTTGTTACTGACGCTCCTGTCTGTTGGTTTGACCTTGCAGATTAATCGCCTTAAACGTGAGCTTTCAGACTACCGGCAGTGGGCTGAAAGTGAATTGGAGCGGGTGAGTCGGACAGATCATGATACCGGTGCTTTAAAAGCTCAGCCTTTTTTTGAACAGCTGGATAATGAGTGTCGTCGGGCGGTTAGAGAGTTTACGCCACTGACATTGATGAAACTGGATATTCAGTTGCTGGATGATCAAGCTGATCGCTCGGCTGTGCTGAAGCGTGTGGCTGAGATTCTCAGCCAGCAGCTGGCACGCCCAGGTGATCAATTGGGACGTTGTGCTGAACAGCAACTGGCGTTGTTACTACCGGCCACCAATGAACATGCCGGTAGTTTTGCTCAACGCTGCCATCAGGCTGTTTTAGATGCCTTTGAACCTGGGCAGATTCAATTCACCTTGGGTGCCTGTACCTTTCAACCCACCGCCGCGCTGCGTGGGGAGCTGGCTCAGCAGTTGGTGACAGAAACCTTGGCTGCCGCGCTAATCGAGACACCTGGCACGGTGGTGTTTCATGCTGAATACAGTCACGACTTTAATCCGACCTACGCCTAGTGAATACCGAGCTTTTACCCGGCAGCCAGTTTCGCGCCTGCTATTGGCTGCAGGCCTCTGAAGCATCGGCTGATACCTGTCTGCAACATTTCCTGCAACAGCAGTCTACTGTTGATCATACGCTGCTTATTTCTGAACGTCCTTTGGCTGGCCTTACACCGGTTGCCGCACGTGAGGCTGTGCAGTGGTTGGGCAGCGAAACCGATCGGGTTATCTTTGATGCTTTCTGCGGTTTTAATCCTAACGCCTTTGCTCAGGTATGTGGCACTTTACGAGGTGGTGGCGAGTTGATTTTACTCACACCACCCGCCGGTCAGTGGCCCGCTTTTGCTGATCCGGAATATGCCGCGCTTTGTGGTAGTCGTTATGATCAGCAAAAACTTGCCGGGTATTTTTTGCAGCGTTTAACCCGGGAGCTGCAACAGGCTTTGACGCCAGGGACGCTGGCCTGGTTTCTGCCATTGCCGGATACGTCTGCAAGAGCACCGTGTCATTACCCCTATTTAAGTCAGCAGCAGGAAGCTCTGGTGGCATCGCTGGTGACGCATTTCCAGACGGTCTCATTAGCACAAACGCTTGTTATTACTGCTGATCGTGGCCGAGGCAAGAGTGCCTCTCTGGGACTGGCGTTGGCTTCGTTGTGTCAGCAGCAGGCATTGACTGTGTGTGTTTGCGCACCCCAACGCAGTGCCGTAGAGGCACTTTTTGCGGCCTTGCAGCGCCAGTTACCTGAGGGGGTGGTGCAAGGCAGTGGTTTCAGTCATCCGGCATTGCAGGTGCGTTTTTATCCACCGGTGGTGTTGTTACAAAAGCGCCCGGAGGCTCATCTGGTTATTGTCGATGAGGCCGCAGCCATCTCTGTCACGCTGCTTAAAGCGATCTGTGAGCATTGGCCACGCCAGTGGTTTGCTACCACACTGCATGGCTATGAAGGCAATGGACGTGGTTTTGAACAGCGTTTTTTGCAGTATCTGACCCAGAGTGGCAGACCCTGGCAGGATTATCAGTTGCATACGCCTGTACGTTGGGCTGAGCAGGATCCCTTGGAAGCCTTAAGTTACCGGCTGCTGTTACTGGATGCTGAGCCACCGGACCTGAATGATACTGATGAATTCGACGCGCTGGTATACCGCTCGATGAGTGCTGCAGATCTCTTGTCTGATGACGCCTTGTTACATCAGCTGTTTGGTTTGCTGATAGCCGCGCACTATCGTACCACGCCCAATGACCTGCGCCAGTTGCTGGACAGTCCGGATCTGTCGCTGCGTGTATTACAGCGTGGTAGCTGTCCGGTGGCGGTTGCCTTGCTGGTAGAAGAGGGCCCTTTGGACGCTGAGCTGGCAGAGGGGTTTGGGCAGGGCGGCGACGTCCGGGAGGCGATTTAATCCCACAGACACTAGTAGCGCGTGAAGGCTGGCTTGTGGCCGCTGATTTACAAGGCTGGCGGGTGATGCGTATCGCTGTGCATCCTGCACTTCAGGCGCAGGGACTTGGCTCCAGATTGCTGGCACAGGTACAAGCGGAGGCGCAGGACAAACAGCTGGATTTTTGCGCCGCCGCCTTTGCTGCGACGCCAGCACTGCTGCGTTTTTGGCAGCGCAGTGCCTATGTTCCGTTACGTATGGGAGAGCGTTGCGATGCGGTGACCACCGGCTGGCCAATGCTGATGTTTCAGGCGCTATCCGACCGGGCCGGGGTCGTGTCGCGACAGGCGCAGTTGCGTTTTGAATCTCGCTTTCTGCTGCGCTTGGTGGCGACTCCCGAAGCCTATGAAACGGCTTTGATTTTAGCCTGCCTTACGGGCCTGAGGGTACCCCAGCTGTGTAGTCAGGATAGCTTACAGCGGTTGCAGGGATTTGCTCATCAGCAACGTGGCTTTGAAGACAGCTTACCAGAGCTGCGAGAGTTGCTGGGTTGTCGAACAGAGTCTGCTAATATGATGGAAACCATAGCGGCTTTCCCTGACGCTGATCGGGAGTTACTGGTAGCACGGATAGTGCGCCTGGAAACACCGGAACAAGCGGAATCACGCTGCCATATTCAGGGAAAACGCCTGCAATTGCAGCGTTTGCGCCATTTGGTTGCTTTGTTGTTAAATAGTTTAAGTTAACCTTCACAAGTGCGGGCGAATGTTAGTTGATTGCAATTTCATCGCTAAAAGTCGTACTATTGATGTATTAATCGGAAAAATTCCGATTAAATGTGCATTTATAGGATATTTAGATGCTTGAGACTCGTTTGGCGGCCTTTGGCGCTGTACCTTTTTCTCATGGGGCCCTGCTGCCTTTATTAACTGATTATGCACGGCCCAATGACAAAATCTCGGAGTGGCTGTCCTCGGGTGAGCTTATTCAACTTAAGCGTGGGTTGTATCTGGTAGGCAATGATTGGCGTCAGGAATTGATTTCATTACCCTTAATTGCTAATCATTTGTATGGACCATCTTGTGTCTCTTTGGAATTTGCATTGTCTTGGCATGGTTTGATACCAGAGCGTGTGCAAGAGGTAACGTCGGTCTGCACGAATCGTGGACGTATGTTTCAAAATAGTCTTGGTCGATTTTCTTATACAACGATTCCTTTAAGCTTGTTTGCGGCAGGTCTGACCATCGAAGTAAAAGGTAATCATCACTTTTGGCTGGCCAGTTTGGAAAAGTCGGTCTGTGATAAAGTATTGTTAACTCGACACCTCAAAGCTATTGGACGTAAGTCCATGCAAGCATTTTTATTTGAAGATTTACGTATTGATGCGGATTTGTTGAAGAATTTTGATTTTGAAGTGCTTAGTTCGTATGAAAATTCAGGGTATAAACCTCGCCAATTTCGTGCGCTTCGAAGCGTTTTGGAGGCTCTTCAGTGAGTAATGCCATTGAGCAGATGCTGAATAAATATACCTTACAAGAAGGTGATGATGTCAGCCATGCTTTACGTGAAATCATGCAGGAAGTTGCTTTGGCTGGCCTTGGCAGAGCTGGTTTTTATGATAAAGCTGCATTTTATGGTGGTACATGTTTACGTATTTTTTATGGGCTACCTCGTTTTTCAGAAGATTTAGACTTTTCGTTACTCAAGTCTCAGCGAAACTTTTCATTAGAGCCTTACTTTAACGCATTAGTTGCTGAGTATTCCGCACTGGGTTTTGATGTCTCAATTTCAGCAAGAAGTAAGTCCCGTGAGTCGGCAATAGTTTCGGCATTCCTTAAGAAAAATACGAGTATTTATGATGTGCATGTCAGTGGTAAAAAAGTTTTTAAAATTAAATTCGAGGTGGATACCGATCCGCCTCTAGGTTTTAAAACTGATGAGAAACTGTTACTTGAACCTTATTCATTTTATGTAAAGTGTTTTAGTTTATCTGATTTGTATGCTGGAAAAGTCCATGCGTTGTTATTTCGTCAGTGGAAAAATAGAGTGAAAGGGCGTGATTGGTTTGATTTTGAATGGTACGTTAGACGCGGCGCTAAGCTGAATTTAAACCATTTGGCTGAGCGAGCGAAACAAAGTGGTGACTGGGGAGATCAACCCTTAACTCCTGATGTTTTTACTGCGTGGTTGGAAAGCCGTATTGGTAACTTGGATGTTGATTCTGCGCGTGAGGATGTTGCCCGTTTTCTATCAGATACAACGCCACTCGAAATTTGGTCACGTGATTACTTTTTGCAATTGGCTCAGTGCGTGAAGTTCGATGGTCTGTAGGAGCCGAGTGCTCGGCTTTCCTGGGATCAGCAGCCATGAGCAGCTTACTTTAGATGCCTATGTTTAGACTGGATAAAGGAGTGGGTGTGTGCATTTAGCCCGGAGTTTGATTCTGTTAAGCCTGGTGTTTTTATCAGGCTGTGCCAGCTTGTCGCTGAGCGGTGCTAAAGACCGGCATTACCAACGTGGCTGGATGAGTGTTGAGGAGGATCAGTTTTTTTTCCGCACCTGTCAGCGCTCAACTGTGATGCCGGTTGCTGAGGTGCCCAGAGTGCTTGAGCGATTGTTCAATCAGCGCGGTGTTTCCGCACCGCTTTATGTCGAATGGCTGGGGCATTTTGACAATGAACCTGGCGGCAACATTCGTATTGAAGAAGTGCGTTATGTGTCGGCCGATCCGTCCGCCTGCCAGCAAACACTCGAGGGTATACTTCTGCGTGCCCAGGGCGATGGACCGGCCTGGCAGGCTGATATTTCCAATAACAACATCACTGTATTTTTGTCACAACAGCGACGCACGCTGGTGTTTCCGATCAACTATATCATTCGTGAAGGGGATGATTGGCTGTGGGAAAGTGATATTGAAGGGCGTCAGCGTAAACATCGCTTGTCTTTGCGGGTGCAACCCAAAGCTTGCCAGGACACACAGAACTGGTTTGGTTTGTCTGTTGAAATGCAGCTGAATGGCCATGTCTATCAAGGTTGTGCCAAGCGGGGTAATTTATCCCGCCTGGCATTGTTTAGCCATTATCAATTATCTGAAAGCGTCACGACTCGTGATGTGCGCCTGAACCTGAGTCCTGACGGGGGGGCGGCATTAATCGAGGATTATCTGAATAACCAACCGGCACTGCAGAGCAAGGGTCATTGGCAGCTGCTTTCCGCTGGACGCTTGTTGGTTACGCTGGATGATCCGGACCCTGAGTTAGGTCAGGAGGCCCTGTTATTTAGTTTTACGGTTGATGGGGGCTTACATATGCAGGGATTTCACCCGCGTTATGGTCATAACGGACTGCAATTGCAAGCTGTGGGGGCTCCATTGCCTTGGGAAACGGGTAGTCGTCGTCAAGTGCCCTGACTATGAATAGTCCTGATCCGGGTTAGCAATAGGCACTTGCAGCGCCGCAACCCGTGCAGGTTCGATGCCAATCATCTCATTATAGGTACTCTGATGTTCCAGCAGGGTGTCAGTAATACCTAAACCCTTAAAAGGTTTTTTAGCATGCAGTTGGCTGCGAAAACTTAATGGGCTGCCAGCGTCGTCGCAAACAATTAAGCGCTCTCCCTGAGCGTCTCGGATATTCACCAGATACAGGTCACAATCCATGGATTGCAGAATCAACTGATCAATTTTGCATTGGCCCTGTTGCAGTTGTTTCAGCGTAATTTTCATCAGTCGGTCCTGTTATTGAATGATAGAAGTTACGCTGATACTGGCGCTTGCAGATCAATCCATCAGGCACTTTTTTGCTTCATTAATGCGCGCAGCCAGCCAGGTGCTGCCCCCACGATCAGGATGCATTTTTTGCATTAGCCGCCGATGGGCCTGAATGATTTCATCTTTGCTGGCACCGGGTTCAAGGCCGAGGATGGCATAGGCTTCTTCACGGTTAATTTCCCCCGCGCTTTCGGGGCTCTGATCTGCCGCCGAACCCGTGTCATCTGCCCGCCAGCTATCTCCAAAACGTTTATCCAGATAGGTTTCCAACAATCGGGCTGAGTCACCATCTTCAGTGCGGCAAGTCTTTAGCAGTTGAATAAACTCAGACTCGCTTAGGTCGCTGAGTGAGCGCCCCTGAAGCTCACCCTGGAGTACAGTGCCATCCATGACGCCTGTATCGTGATCCAGGGTCATTTCCAGTAATGCAGTGGTAACGCGGGAGCGATTACCCCCGTTACTACCTTTCTGCCCAGATGCGGCTGTGCGGCGTTTAAACAGGTTGGCGACTGGCAGCAAGCGCAGAATAAAAGGCAGTAGCTTCTGAATGAAGGGCAAACCAAGAGCCAGTAAAGCCCCGAGTATATGTAGGCGGCCGCTGATACTGAGATACACCAACCCCAGAATCAACATTACCAACACCAGTTTGGCCAATGCCATGCGCTTTTGACCACTGGGCTGGGCGCGAAACCATAGCAATCCGATCAGGCCGATGGCTGTCAGAACAATTAATCCGAAAGGATGCACGCGTTACTCCTATTTACCCAGTTGCTGCGTCAGGCGTTTAATATGCTGACTCTGAGACGTGGATAAATGCTCCAGTGCCTTACGCCCGCCACTGGCATAGACAGCAACGGCAGCCAGCAGTTCACGCAGTACATCGGCGCTGTTGCTGTCAAAGGGTGTGTAGGCACCACCGGAGAGTTTACAGATTTGCTGAAAAATCTGACCGGCTTGGCTGTCCTGGCCTTCATGAAAGATAAACACTGGTGTGTTTAGCATCCCCAGTTCACCGGCTTTCTGACACAGGCTGTCTGCATCTTCTTCGCAGCAATCGACCACCAGTATGATGGCCCTTACCTGTTTGTTACGTGTTTCTTTTACTGCCTGGTTGAGTACCTTGCTGATCTGGGTATGTCCGCCAAGACAACTGACACCGTTCATCTGGCGTAACAGTTCGTTGGTGTCATTGATCCAGGAGGTGGCACGGAACTCGCCAAAGCCGCGGTAGTAACACAGCTGTACGCTCAGCCCCCCGAGATCCCGGGTGGCAAGAAACAGTTCACTTTGCAGCTGGCAGGCCTGATCCCAGCTGGCTTGACGGCTGGCGGTGGCATCAAGGGCAAAGATCAGCCGACCATCACGGGTGTGAATGGCCGGCATTTTATTTACTTTATCTATGAACAGGTCTAAGGCCTGTCTGTCAGATGTTTTCTGTAGATCTTTATTAGCCATTCGGTCTCCAGAAACAGCTCAGCGAATACGCATGCCCGGCTGGGCACCGGCTTGCGGTTCCAGTATCCAGATATCTTTACCACCGGGCCCTGCGGCTAACACCATCCCTTCAGAAACACCAAATTTCATTTTCCTGGGGGCCAGGTTGGCTACCATCACCGTGAGTTTGCCTTGCAGTTCTTCCGGTTTATACGCAGATTTGATCCCGGCAAACACATTGCGTTCCTCTCCACCCAGGTCCAGGGTTAAACGCAGCAATTTGTCGGCACCCTCAACCGCTTCCGCCTTGGCAATGCGCACAACACGCAGGTCGAGTTTGGCAAAGTCAGCAAATTCAATGGTGTCTGCCAGCGGCTCTTTTTCCAGTTCTGTCTGCATGGCAGGTTTGTTGGTGATAGCCTTGGCTTCCAGCAGGTCCTGTTTGGAGTCTTCAATAATTTTATCAATCATATCCGGATCAACACGCTGCATCAGTGGTTTGAACTTATTGATACGGTGATTCAGCAAGGGTTGTTCAATCGCATCCCAATTAAATCCATCAATATTGAGGAAGGCGGCAGCTTCTTCTGCCACGGATGGCAACACCGGTGCCAGGTAGCTGATGATGACGCGGAACAGGTTAATACCCTGAGTGCAGCATGCCAGTACTTCGGCTTCTTTGCCTTCCTGCTTGGCCAGAACCCAGGGTTCGGCGGTGTCGATATACTGATTGGCTTTGTCAGCCAGGTGCATGATTTCACGCATGGCACGGCTGTACTCGCGTGCTTCATAGGCTTTGGCAATCGTTTCACTCAGTTCAACGGCCTGTTGGTACAGGGCCGGATCCGCAAGTTGGCTGTCGAGTTGACCTTCAAATTTCTTGCTGATGAAACCGGCACAGCGGCTGGCGATGTTAACTACCTTATTCACCAGGTCTGAATTAACCCGCATGCGGAAATCATCCAGGCTCAGGTCGATATCATCAATGCCGGAGCCGAGTTTGGCGGCAAAATAGTAACGCAGGTATTCCGGGCGGAGGTGCCTTAAATAGGTTTCTGCCATGATAAAGGTGCCGCGCGACTTGGACATTTTTTGTCCGTTTACGGTCAGGAATCCATGACAGAAGACTGCTGTTGGCGTTCTGAAACCGGCACCCTTGAGCATGGCTGGCCAGAACAGGGTATGGAAATAGGCGATATCCTTGCCAATGAAATGGTATAGCTCAGCCTGAGAGTCGGGCGCCAGTAACTGTTAAAGTCTACCTGGTTCTGTTCGCACCAGTTGCGGAAGCTGGCCATATAGCCAATGGGCGCATCCAGCCAGACATAAAAATACTTGCCATTTTCACCGGGTATTTCAAAACCCCAGTAGGTGCATCGCGAGAAATATCCCACTGCTGCAGGCCGGATTCAAACCATTCATTCAGTTTATGTGTCATCTGCTCCTGAACATGACCATCAACCCAGGTACGCAGGAAATCTTCAAAATCAGCCAGCTTAAAGAAAAAGTGCTCTGAATCTTTTTCGATGGGCTTAGCACCGGAGATGGCGGAATAGGCATTTTTCAGTTCTATGGGACTGTAAGTGGCACCGCAGGCTTCACAGGAATCACCGTATTGATCCGCCGCACCACATTTAGGACATTCACCCTTGATGAAGCGATCCGGTAAAAACATGTTTTTTTCCGGATCGAAAGCCTGGGTAATGGTGCGGCGGGCTATATGGCCTGCATCACGCAGGCGCTCGTAGATCAATGAGGCGTAATAGCGGTTTTCTTCCGAGTGAGTCGAGTGATAATTATCAAAATTAACCATGAAACCAGCAAAGTCACGCTGATGTTCTATACTCACCTTGCTGACCAGTTCTTCTGGTGTCAGGCCCATCTGGCTGGCCTTGAGCATGATGGGTGTGCCATGTGCATCGTCTGCACAAACATAAATGCAGGTGTTTCCACGTTGTTTTTGGAATCTTACCCAGATATCGGTCTGGATGTATTCGACCATATGACCCAGGTGAATAGGACCATTTGCGTAGGGCAGTGCACTGGTGACAAGTATGTTGCGTGAATTTGCGGTCATTTTCGGCTCAAAGCTATATTTTCAGTAAGGATATTGATTTTGTATATTGATTCTACGCTGTTTTTTTTGCCTAATGAACCTCGACGAGGGGCTTTTAAATTTATGAGCCATTTTCAAACAAAACTTAGACTGCCTATGTGTAGTAAAAAGGTCTAGTGAACATGCCAGCTCAAATAGATACACAAGTACTGTTTTGTGATTTACGCGACGAAAAAGCCGCAACTACGCTGCCTTTGAGTGCCGAACAAAGCAAAGTATTCAGTATTGATGAAGCGTTTCAGGCATTGTCTGCACCGGATTGTGACTATCACGTAATAGTGATTAAAACACATTCGCATGTAAAAGAATCGATCGAGTTGTTGCGGAAAGTGCGTAAAATGCGCCCAGGTATCGGCCGCATTCTGATCACTCACCCAATGAAACCCTTTGAAGCAGGGCATGCTGCTGAAGTCGCGCACCGTTGTTTATCACTGGAATATACCGAGCGTGCGCTGCATGAGGCGGTTGACCGAGCGATTAAAGCCGAGCAGTTACTCACACAACCAGAACTACGTGATTACATCTCTTCATTGGGGCATCTGCCGTCTTTTCCCGCCATACTGGTCGATCTGGATGAAGCCTTGCGCTCAGAAACAGCCGGGATTAAAGAGGTTGCCGATATAGTCCAGCGTGATCCTGGCATAGTGACTAAAATCCTGCAGTTGGTGAATTCTGCCTATTTTGGTTTGTCTTCACATAACTTTTTTACCGTTAAAGAAGCAGTCAATCTGTTAGGTTTAAGAACCATACGAGATCTGGTTCTGACGGCACACTTGTTTGAGTCTATGCCACAAACGGCACAGTGGCGTGGTTTCTCTTTTGAGCAGTTGCAGGAACGCTCAGTTTTGGTTAGCCAGCTCGCATCTGATATTTGCCGGGATGCAGGATATGACCGAAATATGCAGTCGCAAGCCCGTCTTGCCGGGCTGTTGCTGGATGTCGGGATGATATTGCTGGCCATGGGCGATGGCCAGCAATATCACCAGGTGATGATCCGGGCACAAGAGTTGAATCAACCACTTTATGTAGTTGAAAAAATGCTGCTGGGCGCAACCCACGCCCAGGCGGGTGCCTTTCTGCTGGATCGCTGGAACCTGGCTCCTGAAATGGTACATGCGGTGTTGTTTCACCATGTTCCCAACGCTTCGGGCGATACGGCGTTTTCAGCCCTGACGGCTGTGCATCTGGCTGATTCATTGTTGCCACCTTTATTTAATGCGATGGGCTGTAATCTGGGCGGTCGTTTATCCCGTGAATACCTCACCGCAATAGGGGTCATAGATCAATTGCCTAAATGGGAAATGGCCGCACATGAAGTTGCCCGGGCAATGCGTAACTGATCCAGTCGTTTTCATGGCCTCAGCCTGATAAAATCCCGCCTTTGTTGTCGCACGCATACAGAGGCTTTTTATGTCACTTCCTCAGGTCGACCCTGAACGTTATTCACAATTGCTGGCTGCAAAGCAGCAGCGTTTACTGCAGCAGTTTGCTGAATTTGAACTGCCTGCGGTTGAGGTTTTTGAATCACCGCGTGAACACTATCGCATGCGTGCCGAGTTTCGTACCTGGCATGATGACGATGACTTGTATTACGTGATGTTTGAACCGGGTAATAAACGAGCCCCGGTTAAAGTGACTCATTGCCCTATGGTATCGGAGCGTATTCATGAAGTGATGTTTGCGCTGCTGGATGCGATTCGCCCGGTTAAAGAGCTACGCTTTCGTTTGTTTCAGGTCGACTTTCTCAGCACCCTGTCCGGTGAACTGCTGGTTTCGCTGTTGTACCACCGTCAAATAGGGGATGACTGGGTTGCCGCGGTTAAACCGCTGCGTGAGGCTTTCAATATTGATATCGTCGGGCGTGCACGTAAATCCAAAATTATGCTCGACCGGGATTACGTAATCGAAACCTTGGCGATTAATGGCCGGGATTACCGGTATATTCAGACCGAAAACAGCTTTACCCAGCCCAATGCCGAAGTGTGTCGACATATGATTCACTGGGCGCTGGATGTCACCAGTGACAGTGCGGGTGAAACTGACCTGGTTGAGTTTTACTGTGGTAACGGTAATTTTACCCTGCCGCTGGCGCAGAATTTTCGTCGGGTTGTGGCAACTGAGATATCCAAAACGTCTGTAAAAGCCGCACGTGACAATATTGTCGATAATGGTATCGATAATATTGATGTGTTGCGTATGCCTTCGGAAGACCTGGTCAAGGTGCTGCGAGGGGAAAAAGAAACCCGTAAAGTGGCTGGCCTGGAGCTGGAATCTTGTAACTTCAGTACGGTGCTTGTTGATCCCCCGCGCTCAGGTCTGGATGATGAGACAGTGCAGCAGGTGGTTGCTTATGAACGGATTTTATATATTTCCTGCAACCCCGATACATTGCAGCAGAACCTTCGCGAAATTTGTAAAACCCACACCATCGAGCGCTTCGCCATGTTTGATCAGTTCCCCTATACTGATCATCTGGAATGTGGAGTGTGGTTGATTAAACGGGGTTAACCCCCTCCTTGTAGGAGCTCGCTCTGCGAGCGATTATGATTATGAACATAACCCAAAATCGCCCAGAGACTGGGCTCCCACAGGCCGTGCTCCCACAGACCGGGCTCCTACAATGATTTTTCTTCCATATTGATTTATGAGTTATAGTTGAGTAAATTAGTAGGAAATAACGCGCACTGTCGATGAAGGTGCACAGGAGAAGAATATGTCAGCAGTACAACAAATGGGCGCAACTCCCAGTCTGGATGGTGTTAAGCAGATTATTGCTGTTGCTTCCGGCAAGGGTGGTGTTGGTAAGTCGACCACAGCGGTGAATCTGGCGCTGGCGCTGGCGGCAGAGGGTTATCGTACCGGCATTCTTGATGCTGATATTTATGGCCCAAGCCAGGGCATGATGCTGGGGATTCCTTCGGGTACACGTCCGCAGGCGGATGAAGATAAGCATTTTCTGCCACTGAAAGCGCACGGTATTCAAGTCATGTCGATGAGTTTTCTGGTAACTGATTCAACGCCGATGGTTTGGCGTGGCCCCATGGCAGCGGGTGCGTTACAGCAACTGCTGATGCAAACGCGTTGGGATAATCTGGATTACCTGATCGTGGATATGCCACCAGGTACGGGTGATATTCAGTTGACCTTGTCACAAAAAGTGCCAGTGACTGGCGCGGTCATAGTGACCACACCGCAGGATATTGCTCTGCTGGATTGCAAAAAAGGTATTGAGATGTTCCGCAAGGTGGACATTCCGGTATTGGGCGTGATTGAAAACATGAGTCTGCATATTTGCAGTAACTGTGGCCATGAAGAAGCTATATTTGGTGCTGGTGGTGGTGAGCGTATTGCTCAGGATTATGAAACTGAACTTTTAGGGCAGCTACCACTGGTTATCGAGATTCGTGAGCAGACAGATAGTGGAATACCCAGCGTAGTGGCTGACCCGGATGGCCGTATTGCCCAGATATATCGGGACATAGCAAGAAAAACAGCTAATTTAACGAAAAAAATTGCAGAAGCAGGGAACTCAGCACCCTCTATTGCTGTCTTAAATGACTGATACGATAGTTTAGTAAGAAGTTTGTTCCCCGCATATTAGTATCAGGTTGTTACCGCCTCTGTAAAAAGGGGCGGTTTTTTTTTGCGTAACAGGTTAAAATAACAGGTTGTTCAGTCACAAATAACTCAATTACCAACAACTACGCGAGTGTGTATGGGGATTAAATCAGACCGTTGGATCAGACAGATGGCGCAGGAGCGGCAAATGATTGATCCATTCGAGCCAAATCAGGTGCGACGCGCCAATAACCAACCGATAGTGTCTTATGGCACATCCAGTTATGGCTATGATGTTCGCTGTGCCGATGAATTCAAGGTTTTCACTAATATCAACTCTACTATCGTCGATCCAAAACAGTTTGATGAACGTAGCTTTGTGGATGTGAAGTCGGATGTTTGCATTATTCCACCCAATTCATTTGCGCTGGCGCGTACGGTTGAATACTTTCGTATTCCCCGCGAAGTTTTGACCATCTGTCTGGGTAAGAGTACCTATGCCCGTTGCGGAATTATCGTTAATGTCACCCCGCTGGAACCTGAGTGGGAAGGGCATGTGACGTTGGAGTTTTCCAATACCACACCACTGCCTGCACGTATTTATGCTCACGAGGGTGTCGCCCAGATGTTGTTCCTGGGCGCTGATGAAGTTTGTGAGACCTCTTACAAAGATCGTGCGGGCAAGTATCAGGGCCAGACTGGCGTTGTTGTACCAAGAACCTAAGCGCACCATTGAGGTATTATTGAGGCACTATGATAAACGACTTTGAGCAGATTCAGGCATTCTGGAGCCAGCTGGAAAAAACGCTGGACCAATTACTGGAAAGCCAGCATGAAAGCCACTTTGGTGCAGATCGGTTATTGGAAGAGTATCGCGAACGCCTGCAAAAGATCGACCGTAATCTGACCTTTCATTTTGAGCGTGACGATGCTGAAGGTCCGGTTGAAATGGTGTTCGGATGCGACGGTTATCCGGAATCTATCCACTCTGTATTGAGTCTGGTTAGTATGGCTCCGGCACTGCGGGGTATCGAGTTCAAAGCGTTTAATGAGCGCTGCAATCCCGTGCCTGCCCGAGTGAATCTGGGCGATGAAATCTGCCAGATTGAAGATTACTGGTGTTCGTTGCGTTTGATTGAAGGCAAGTTACAGCTGGCGGTGTATCTGGAGGATATGCCCGATATCCTGGAGATGGACCCGCGTGTTGAAGCGGTAATGATCTTTATGGATGCACTGATCGGTGAGTTTGAACTCATGACCCGTGTTTGGACTTTGGACTGGTATGAACTGCCGGTTGATCCATTGGATTTCGGCCTGTTCCCGCTGGAAGATTTGCGTGACAAGTTTGATGTGATTAAAGAGCAGGTCAAACCCTTGGGAATTACCCTGCATTAATAATGTAGGAGCCCGCTCTGTGGGAGCCCGGTCTCCGGGCGAATATATCACGAATATATCGCTCGCGGAGCGAGCTCCCACAAGGTGAGGCTCCTACAAGGTGGTGGGGCTCTTACGGTTTGTAGGAGCCCGGTCCCCGGGCGACGCTTTAAGGAATTAACCACTCATCTAAGGCAAACAAGTCATCGGGATTCAGGGTGCCGATAGTCTGTTTGAACTGAAACAGCGCGTTAATATGGTCGATGCGGGCGTTTTCGTAAGCCAGGCGGGCTTCGAACAGGTTTTGCTCGGCCTGGAGTACATCTACCACGTTACGTGTGCCCACATTGAAGCCTTCTTCTGTTGCCCGTAAAGCGGTTTCGCGAGAGAGAATGCTCTGCTGACGTGCTTTAACACCTTGTGAGCTGGTTTGTAGCGTACGCAGTAATGAGCGTGTGCCTTCTGTAACCGAGCGCAGTGTATCTTCCGGAAATGTGTGCTTGCAATCTGCTCATGTTCAGCCTGACGCTGTGCTGAGTTGAGACTGCCACCGGCATAGAGTGGCATGTTCATACGCAGGGCAACTGTGTTGCTGTCGTTCCAGCCGTCACGCGCGCTGTTGCCATGAATTCGGTTGTTGTTATGTGTCAGACCGAGAGTGACAGTGGGCAAATGATCGCTGCGTTTGACTTGTGCATTGCGTCGAGTGATTTCAAGCTGGGCTTCTGCAACTTTTAGATTGAGATTGTCCTGGCGTGCTTTTTCCAGCCAAACCTGTGGGTCTGCGGGTTCAACTGAGACTATTGGAAATTCAGCATCAAGCTTGGCGACTTGGCTATACGGCTTGCCTGCCAGACGTTCCAGTGCTTCATAGCTGTTTTGCAGATCACCTTCGGCATCAATGCGTACAACCACAGCCAGATCATAGGCTGCCTGGGCTTCCTGTACATCAGTAATAGCGATCAGACCTACTTCAAACTGGGCATTAACCTGATCCAGACGACGTTGTAGTGCGCGTTCCTGTGCCTGGGAGTTTTCCAGCGTACTAAGTGCTCTGAGCACTTCCAGATAGGCTTCAATACTGCGTAGAATCAGGGTTTGTTGTGCCTGATCAAACTCAATATTGGAACGCTCGGCCAGCACTTCGGTACGTTTAAAGTTGTAGTAACTGGCGGCATCAAAAACCGGTTGTTCCAGACTCACGCTGTAACCGGTAGTGTGATCGCCCCCCGAAGCATCACTGGTGTTAGCAGTCAGATTGGCACGTGGCAAAAGGCCTGCACGCCCTTGAACGGGCGCTTCCAGACCCGCCATCAGCTCGGCTTCGGCCTGCTTCAGTTGCGGATCATTTTCTAATGCCAAACGATAAAGATCAGCCAGAGGTCCGGCAGAGACAAAACCAGAAACTGTCAGGGTTGAGCTGATCAGGGTCGGGAGTAAAAGTCTTTTCAGCATTTTCACAGAACAGTCCTTATTTTTCATAATTTGGCTCAATTACTTTAAAGTTACGTTTACCAAAAATACTATAAATGGTGGGTATTACAAACAATGTCAACACCGTACCTAACATCATACCGCCAACAATAACCCAGCCTATTTGGTGGCGTGATTCAGCACCGGCACCAACGGCCAGGGCCAGCGGCAGGGTACCGAGTACGGTCGCACCGGTAGTCATCAGAATAGGGCGCAGGCGTAATGAGGACGCTTCAATGATGGCCTCTTTAAGCTCCATGCCTTTATCTTGCAACTGATTGGCGAATTCGACAATTAGGATACCATGTTTGGTCACCAGTCCGACAAGCGTTATCAAACCAATCTGGCTGTAGATATTCAGGCTGCCTCCCGAGTAAAACAGGGCGAACAAGCCACCTGCGAGTGCGGGCGGAACTGCCAACATGATGATCAATGGATTTTTGAAGCTTTCGAACTGCGCGGCCAATACCAGAAAAATAAAGATCAGCGACAAGATAAACGTCATCTGCATGGTATTGGCAGATTCACGGAACTCACGCGATTGACCGGCATAATCGAACAGAGCATCTGGTGCTATTTCAGCCAGTGAGGCTTCAAGATAGTCCAGAGCATCGCCAAGACTGTAATCCGGTGCCAGCATGGACTGAATTTTGACCGCCTTAAGTTTGTCAAAATGGTTCAATTCTCGCGGTGCGACAGTTTCTTCAACCGTGATCAGGTTGCCTAATTGAATCATCTCTCCTGCATCTGAGCGTACATAGACTCTGGATAGATCGTCACGTGTTTTGCGAAAGCTGTCTTCAATTTGAAGAATGACGTCATATTGCTCACCACCCCGCTTGAAGCGGGTGAGGGTACGGCCTGACATATAGGTTTCCAAACTACGACCTACTTCAGCAACACTTAAACCGCTTCAGCCACTTTTTCGCGGTTGAGTGTCAGTCTCAGCTCCGGCTTGTTGAGTTTAAGATCGGTATCAACCTGCTGAAAATTTTCATTCTCAGCAATTTTTGCCAGCATCTGGTCGGTGATCACTTTCAGGTCTGCATAGTCACCGGTGGTTTTAATAATAAATTCGACTGGTCTGGAGATGAAGCTCTGACCCAGTGATGGCAGGTTGATGGCAAAGGACATATTGCCTGGTACGCCACCGTAGAGCTTACCAGTGAGTTCAGCTGCGACATCCTGTTGTGAACGGCTACGATTTTCCCAGTCTTCCAGGCGCACGAAGGTCAGTGAGTTGGTTTCGCTGGGAAAACCGGTGATGGCGAAGTGGTGCGTACGCTCAGGAACACCTGAAATGATGGCTTCAACCTGCTTGGCATAGCGGTTTACATATTCTACAGACGAACCATCCGGGTTGACCGAGAAGGTCATGATGGTACCACGGTCTTCAATTGGTGCCAGTTCCTGTGGCAGCAGGGTGTAGAAATAGCCCGTACCAGCCAGACTGACAAGCATTAATGCCAGAGCAAAAATACGTGCATTCAGGGTTTTTTCCAGCAACCAGTGGTAGCCGTTACTCAGTCCAACCAGCCAGCCTTCAATCAGATTAAAGAGGGCGCTGTGTTTTTTCTCATGGTGCAGTAACCGAGAGCAGAGCATGGGTGCCAGAGTCAGAGCAATAAAGGTAGATACAACGACAGCGCCTGCCAGTGTCAGGGCAAATTCGGTGAATAAACGTCCGGTCTGGCCGCTGGAGAAACTCACGGGAACGAACACCGCAACCAGTGTGGCTGTGGTGGCCACGATGGCAAAGCCTATTTCTTTACTGCCTTTAAATGCCGCCTGAATCGGGTGCAGACCTTCCTCGACGTGTCTGAAAATGTTTTCCAGCATAACGATGGCATCATCCACCACCAAACCTATGGCCAGAACCAATGCCAGTAGTGTCAGGGTGTTGATGGAGAAATTCAGCAGATACATCATCGCAAATGCCCGATCAGGGACAGCGGATGGTGACTACTGGAATCAGCGTGGCACGCAAATTACGCAGGAAGAAGAATATAACCACGACTACCAGTATCCCCGCTATGATCAGCGTTTCGTACACTGACTCAATTGAGCGTTCAATAAACACTGACGAGTCATAGGCAACCTGAATTTTCATGCCTTCCGGTAGGGTTGGTTCGATAGTGGCCAGCATCTCACGCACTCCGGCCGATACATCCAGCGGGTTAGCGGTTGATTGACGCACTATCCCTAAACCCTGTGCGCTGACACCGTTGAAACGAGCATAGTTGCGCGAGGCTTCGGGGGCGATGTTGACGCGAGCTACATCCGATACGCGCACCAGGTAATCGCCATCCTGGCGAATAATGATCTGTTCAAACTCTTCAATTTCGTTCAGATCTGTTTGTGCCAGTATAGTGAATTCACGGTCTTTACTTTCTATACGACCGGCGGGCAGTTCAATATTCTGTGAACGCAGTGCCGCTTCAATGTCCTGCGGGATAACCTCATAAGCCGCCATTTTGTCTGGGTCCAACCACAGACGCATGGCATAGCGACGTTCACCGCCCATGCGTACACTGGCGACACCGGAAACGGTTTGTAGCGGATCACGTACGCGGCGTTGAGCAAAATCAGTAACTTCCATAGGATCATGCACATCAGAGGATAGGGCTATCCAGATAATGGGTTGTGCATCAGCCTCAGATTTAGCCACAATCGGTTCATCGATATCGTCGGGTAGTTGTCCTCTGACCCGACTCACACGGTCGCGCACATCGTTAGCCGCGGCATCCGGGTCTTGGTCGATACGGAAGTTAATGGTGATCTGGCTGCGTTCAGAACGGCTGATCGAGCTCATGAAGTCGATGCCTTCAATCCCTGATAACGAATCCTCAATAATTTTGGTGACTTGTGATTCGATAATGGTGGCATTTGCGCCGGGATAACTGGTATCGACAGTAACAACTGGCACGTCGATATGTGGATATTCACGCAGTGTCAGACGGTCATAAGAAATAAAGCCTACCAGTAGTACCAGTAAGCTGATAACAGTAGCCAATACTGGCCGTTTTATGCTGATGTCAGAGAGAATCATGCATCTGATTCCTGGCTGTTAGTCTGTGGGAAAAGGGGTGTAACGGGCATGCCGGGGTGTAGCTTTATCTGGCCGGCGGTGACAATGATATCACCGGCTTCAAGTCCGCTGAGTATCTGAACTTCACCGAAACGGCGGCTTCCCAGTGTTACCGGTACCAGGCTGACCTGGTTTTCTGCATTCAGACGCATAATGAAAAAGTCATTGTTTTCTGGAATAACCGCACTTTCCGGAATCATTAGTGCCTGATCATCCTGTCCTGTGATAATTACAATGCGGGCAAACAGCCCAGGGCGCAATGCACCCTGGTCGTTGGGAATGCGGGCACGGATGCTGAGATTATGACTGCCACCACGTGAAGAGGGTGATATGGCATAGATTTCACCCTGAAACGTTTCTCCGGGCAGCGCATCGACGTGCACTTCAATTTGTTGTCCGACTTGTACCTGGTTGAGATCCCGTTCGGGTAGGGTGAAGTCCATTTTCATTTCAGAATAATCAGTGACTTCAACCAGATCCTGTCCCGCAGATACAAAATCACCCGGGCTGACGTGGCGTAATCCAACGACACCGTCAAAGGGAGCACGAATGGTGGTTTTCGCCAGCTGTGTACGAGCCAGTTCCACCTGTGCTTCATTTACCCGCAGTTGTGCCAGGCGGGTATCACGATCTGTTTGCGAGCCAACGCGACGTTCCAGCAGATCGGCTGCACGCTGATATTCAACCGGCTGAGGTTGGCCTGGGCCTGGGCTTGTGCCAGTTCGGCTTCATAGGACGCGCCATCAAGCTGTATCAATGCTTGTCCTGCTTCAACGGCTTCACCTTCCCCGAATAAAATGTCTGAGATGCGTCCGGTGATTTCCGGGCGCAGAATAACAGACTCGTTGGCTCGCAGGGTGCCAACAGCATTCAGAACCTGATTTAAGGTTGATGTTTCAACCTCATAAACCTCAGCAGGTAACCCTTGAGATTCCTGTGCAGCTAGTGGCAGTGCTGTCAGTGCCAGGCTGAAGTAAAGCAGGGTGGAGCTAAGTGGCGAGCGTAGATATTTCATGCATGCGGTCCCTTGTTGAAATCTCGGTCAGTCTTAGTGGCCGGTGGTAAAATATGTTCCCATAGCAATGCCAAGGTTTCTCGTAGCGGAGCACGGGAGTCTGCCACTTTCATACGTAATAGCGCGCCTTGCCAGCAGTCCCAGATCAATGAAGCTAAAACCTCGGGGGCAGATCAGTGCGCACAGAGCCTTCCTGCTGACATATCTGCATATCCTCGGCAATTAACTTAATTACACGCGATGTCGCCCGACTGATTGCCTGCCGAAAGGCCGGTGACTCGTTACCGACTTCACCGGACAGGTTGGCAATCAGACAGCCGACATTTTCACTGCAACTATCCAGTTCTTCAACCAGTCGAGCCAAGGCTTTGCGTAACTTTACAAAATGCGAGCCACTAAGCTGGGCAAACTCCTGATTCCAGCGATCTGTCTCCAGTGCCTGATAAAACTCCATGACTTCAACAGCATATTCTTCCTTGCTGTTGAAAAAATTGTAAAACGAGCCCTTGGATACTTTGCAGGCCTGTAAAATAGTAGTCAGCCCGGTGCCGTGATAACCATGTTGATGGAACAGCTCAATGCCTTTTTCAAGGAGTTTTTCGCGACTGTGTGTAGGGGGTCTGCCTTTGGTCATGTTTTAAACCGACTGTTCTAGAAAGATGCTAATGATATATTTACTGACCGGTCAGTTCAATAATAATTACACAAAAAAGTACGCGACCCAGAGAGGTAGTGGATCACGCAGTTTTGTTTTTATTATTTTCTTTGTTCGTTTTCAGGCGTTGGTCAATCGTCAGCATCAGTTCTTCACTGCTGCCTTTGACTTCTGACAGGGTCGACATGGACAGGTTCAGGCTGAACTCCGGGATGTCTGCTTGAATCTGTTTACTGATGCGATTCAGTCGTTTAGCCACGGGGGGAGGTGTGTGTGTCATGGGCATAAGCAGCAGGAATTCATCTCCACCGAGTCGGAATACCTGATCACGACGACGACACATATTCAGCAACTCGTCAGCAAAGCGTTGTATAAGTTTGTCTCCGGAGAGTTTGCCATAGTGATCATTAATATGGGTAAGTTCGTCGATATCGACCAAGGCAACCAGAAAGTCCTGCTGGGTTTGTTGGTAGGTGCTCGCGGCATGTGTCAGCGCCAGATCAAACGTTTTGGGGCCTGGCAGCCCTGTAAGTTGATCGCGTGGTTCGCTGGAGGGTTCATAATCCTTGTTTTCAGCATGATGCTGGCTCAATAGCCAGCCACTGAGGATATCAACAGCCAATCCTATCAGCCACTCGGTGGCTTCGGTATCGACATGGTCTGGCTCTCCCCATACGCAAAGGTGTCCTACACCTCTCTGTTCAGGCAGGTCAATACGGTGTCCTATCCATAAAGCCGATGGCGTTTCGCTGAGCAACTCATCCAGCGGGAATTCGCGGCACAGGGCTTTCAGTGAAATAGAGGCAGCTTCACCTTCATACAGAGCCTGAGCGGCATTACCGATGAGTTTCTGTGAGGTGGGGGGGAGTAATTTACCGTCCTGCCAGTGGCCGAGTACTTCCAGTGATCGATCACTCTTATGTTTTGCAACCAGGCAGTTTTTCCACCCCAGCAGTGGTCCGAGGACGCGCGCTGTGTTTTGGTAGGGGTCACCACCTATCTGTAGTTGTGGCAGTAGTTTTAGCAGCAGTGTGCGTTGCAGCTGGTTACGATCAACAATATAGCCGATGATAATAGTATGCTTTTTCACACTCAGGCGTTGAAAGCGGTAGCCGTCCAGTTCCAGCCAATCACTGTCCTGATTCTGAGCCAGGTGAGTATGGGGGTGCGTAGTGCTTCTGGCAGGTCGCGAAAACGTGCATTAGACCATTCATGCACCTGATCATTGATCAGTAGCATCGGAGCATCTGCTGTATCCAGCAGGGCGGGAATAATCTTGGTTTTCATGGCATTACCTGCGCAATTTATCGGCGAGATGTATCATTACCTTGTAATATACAGATATGTTTGCGGCTACGAAAGCCCGGAGCCCCCAAGGATGGGTTCACGGCGCGTCAGACAGATCTGGCCCATTAGCCTGATAGATCTGATGCTTAAGGGGGGGCGCTTCTGAAATGACAAGACCGCGACAGGGATGCCGCGGTCTTGCTGAGTTTTACTGCAGGTTTACTGCAAGGCTTTCTTGATACGCGCGATGGCGTTTTCAAGATTCTCCATGCTGGTAGCGAAGGACAGACGCAGGTTGCCAGGGGTGCCGAAGGCGGAGCCTGGAACCAGTGCGACACCAGCTTCCAGTAGCAGGAATTCGGCCAGGGCGATATCGTCTTCAATCTCAGGGCGGCTATCGATCACTTTCTGGAAGCTTGGGAAGGCATAGAAGGTGCCATCAGCTGCGATGCATTCAACCCCATCGATTTCATTCAGCGCTTTAACGACAAAGTCGTGGCGTGCCTTAAAGGCTTTAACCATCGTGCTACACACTCCTGTTCACCGTTCAGAGCGGCCTCAGCAGCCACCTGGGCAATGGAGTTGGGGTTCGATGTGCTCTGTGACTGAATCTTTTTCATTGCCCCGATGAGTTTGGCCGGGCCTGCGGCATAACCGATACGCCAACCGGTCATGGAGTAGGCTTTGGATACGCCGTTGAGCACAATCGTTTGATCATAAAGTTCCGGACAGGCGTTCAAAATATTGCAGAACGGCTGGTCGCCAAACAGAATGTGCTCGTACATATCATCGGTAGCGATGATGATATCCGGGTAAGGCTTGATCACTTCGCCCAGTGCTTTCAACTCTTCCAGCGTGTAGGCCACACCCGATGGGTTGGATGGGCTGTTCAACACCACAACACGGGTGCGATCGTTAATCGCGGCTTCGAGTTGTTCCGGGGTGATTTTGAAGCGGTTCTCCTGGGTGGTTTCGAGGATGACCGGCTGTCCTTCAGCAACCAGCACCATATCCGGATAAGACACCCAGTAAGGCGCCGGTATAATAACTTCATCACCTTCATTCAGCAGGGCCAGGGCCATGTTGAAAAAGCTCTGTTTGCCACCGCTGGAAACCAGAATCTGATTAGGCTGGTAATCCAGTCCGTTATCGCGCTTGAATTTCGCTATAATGGCTTTTTTCAGGCCGGGGGTGCCGTCAACCGCGGTGTATTTGGTGAAGCCGTTGTTGATGGCTTCAATGGCGGCGGCTTTGATATGATCGGGGGTATCAAAGTCGGGCTCACCTGCGCCTAAACCAATAATATTTTTACCCGCTGCACGCAATTCAGCGGCGCGGTTGGTTACGGCAAGAGTGGGGGATGGTTTGATGCTGTTTACACGGTTGGAAAGCTGCACGTCCAAGCTAAAACCCTCATGATTGAATGGTGTAATTAACTAGCTTAAGCATACAGTATAGACGCTATTGTCTAAATCCCCGAAAGGTTGAAAATGATGAAAAATTCCAGGAGTTTAATGTGAAGCAGCGTTTTAAAGTACATTCCGGATTTCAGCCCGCCGGGGATCAGCCAGAAGCGATCAGTGGGCTGGTTGATGGCATAGAATCAGGCCTGGCTTCGCAGACACTGCTGGGGGTAACCGGTTCGGGTAAAACCTTCACTATTGCCAATGTGATTGCGGCTGTACAACGCCCAACCATTATCATGGCACATAACAAAACCCTGGCAGCTCAGCTCTATGGTGAGTTTAAGGAGTTCTTTCCGGATAACGCCGTAGAGTATTTTGTCTCCTACTATGATTATTACCAGCCGGAAGCCTATGTGCCGTCGTCCGATACCTTTATCGAGAAGGATGCCTCGATAAACGATCATATAGAGCAGATGCGCTTGTCGGCAACCAAGGCACTTTTAGAACGCGAAGACGCCATCATTGTGGCAACGGTATCGGCGATCTATGGCTTGGGTGATCCGAAATCCTATCTGTCGATGATGTTGCATCTGGATCGGGGTGATCAGGTGGATCAGCGTACGCTGCTGCGCCGGCTGGCCGAGCTGCAATACACCCGCAACGATGTAGAACTGCACCGGGGCAACTATCGGGTACGTGGGGATGTGATTGATGTGTTTCCGGCTGAATCAGAAATGGAAGCCATTCGTATCGAACTGTTTGATGAAGAGGTTGAGCAGATCAGTTATTTTGATCCGCTGACCGGTGAAGTGTTGCGCCGTGTACCGCGGGCCACGATTTACCCCAAAACCCACTATGTTACCCCGCGCGATACGTTGGTCGAAGCGACGCAGCATATCAAGGCTGAACTGATTGAGCGCTTGGCACTGCTTAAAGAAAACAATAAACTTGTAGAAGCACAGCGCCTTGAGCAGCGTACCTTGTATGATATAGAAATGATTCTGGAGTTGGGCTACTGCTCGGGAATAGAAAACTACTCGCGTTACCTGTCCGGACGTGACCTGGGCATGGCACCACCCACACTGTTTGACTACCTGCCCAACGATGCCTTGCTGGTGATCGATGAGTCGCATGTGACCGTGCCGCAAATTGGTGCTATGTACCGTGGTGACCGCTCGCGTAAAGAAACCCTGGTGGAGTATGGCTTCCGTCTACCCTCAGCGCTAGATAACCGGCCACTCAAGTTTGAAGAGTGGGAGGAGTTGGCGCCACAGATGATTTTTGTTTCAGCGACGCCGAGCAAGTATGAAGCGGCGAATGCTCAGCAGATTGTTGAGCAGGTGGTGCGGCCTACCGGCTTGATCGACCCGATGGTTGAGGTGCGCCCGGCGGTTTCTCAGGTGGATGATCTGCTGGGTGAAATCCATAAGGTAACGGCACTGAAAGAACGTGTGGTGGTAACGGTGCTGACCAAACGCATGGCGGAGGATTTGACTGAATACCTGGCTGAGCATGGTGTGCGGGTGCGTTATCTGCATTCTGATATAGATACGGTGGAGCGGGTTGAAATTATCCGTGATCTGCGTATCGGTGAGTTTGATGTATTGGTGGGGATTAACCTGCTACGTGAAGGGATCGATATGCCGGAGGTATCACTGGTTACGATTCTGGATGCTGACAAGGAAGGTTTCCTGCGTTCGGAAACCTCCATGATCCAGACCATAGGTCGGGCCGCACGTAACGTCAATGGCCGGGCTATTCTCTATGCTGACCGGATTACCGGTTCGATGCAGCGGGCCATGGATGAAACCGAACGACGTCGTAACAAGCAAATTGAATATAACCTGCAGCATGGTATTACTCCGAAAGGCATCTTTAAGTCTGTGGCCGATATTATGGAAGGGGCGCAGGCTCCGGGCTCGCGTAAATCATCACGGGGTGGTCGCAAGGCAGCAGAAACACAAGGTGAGTATCGGGTTGATGAAGCGCTCTTGTCACCGAAAGAGCTGGCGAAGGCGCTCAGCCGGCTAGAGGATCAGATGTATGTGGCTGCACGTAACCTTGAGTTCGAAAAAGCGGCAAATTACCGCGATGAATTGGAACGTTTGAAGCACAGTGCCAATGTACTCTGAACACCTTACTGTTTTTTTCTCGGGTTCTATAAAATTATTATTGATAGATTAAGGGTTTTGAAAAATGCGTTTGCACACTGGTTTGTGGGTGTTACTAGGCTTTTGACTCTGGTTTTCCTGGATTTGTTTTGGGTCAGAGATACGGCCTGGTTGATGGAGAATTACACGGGTAAACGCTTCTGGGTAAATTTTCTGTTTACGGCTTTTGTGCTTTGGGTGCTTTTGTTTAATCTTAGAGGTTACTGGCACAAGCACCGAAAGCTTGCCCTGGCTTTACTGATTTTTAGCGCAGTCGCCTATTTTGCACAAAGTAGTTATTTTGGTGTGTATCGTAAATTCGTTACAGTTTTTGATTTCCGTTTTTTTGTTACCGATCCGGTTATGACATTCGAGCTCTGGTGGGAGCATGGTTTGTTTCTAAAGCCAGCCGCTATCACATTGGTAGCATGTGCTATTTTGTTCGCCGTGATGCGAATGCATCCGTCTCCCTGGCGTTGGCTGCGTTGGAGTCAAGGGGCCTTGGGTGTCGCGCTGTTTATGCTGGTAACTTTGAACTGGTACAGTGCCCCACACTTTCAAATGGTGCCGGTGGCATATGCGGGTAACTTGATTAGTGCACTTGAATTTAATCTTAACCGAGAAGACTATCCGGCAAAACCAGTGCTCGAATACCGTGATACGGTACCAGAGAGTAGCCCTTCCATGGTGTTTGTTATAGGTGAATCTCTGAATGTCGGTCATATGGGCGTGTATGGCTATGAGCGTGATACCACACCTAACCTAAGCCGTTTATCTGCAACTCAACAAGTTGTTGCCATGCGCAATGCTGTCAGCATTGGTCCACGGACACTGACATCGGTCCCCTATATGTTGACCGGACTCCAAGGTATAGATCCGCACGGACGTATCTATTCTGTACCAACACTCTTCAATTACGCTAAAAGTGCTGGATATTCAACAGCACTGATTTCAGCCCAGGATTTTCAATGGCGTAATATGGATAAGTTATTTGTTGATCAGGATATGGATCATTTCGAACAAGGGAGTCATTTCAGTCCAGATGTGAGTGTGTCTGTTGGTGCTGATGATTATCAGGTTCTGGAGAAGGGGATTCGCCCCTGGCTGGCGCAGCAAGGGAAAAGTGACAAACCCTTTATGCTGGTTTTGCAGATGAGTGGTAGCCATACCCCATTTTCAGAACAAGTCCCTGAACCGATGAAACAATTTTTACCGGAAGAAAACCCAAACAGCATTAATGCCTATGACAATAGCGTCTGGTATACCGATTATGTTTTGAATGCCTTGTTAGAGTCGGTTCGCGCTCAGGCTCCTGATAGCTGGGTATTTTATTCGTCAGATCACGGTGAACATGTGACTGGCAAAGGGGGTGCCTTCCATGGTGATTTTCAGGATGAAGTGACACATAATTCCTTACTGGTATTTCCGCCTGCTTCTGCTTATGACGCAGTGGCTGCAAAGGTGGATGCACCTCTGTCACAGGCGGATATTTTTGCAACGATGCTGGAACTGATGCAGGTGAGTGCGGTAACACCCATTGATGGATTGAGTCTGCTGGGGTCTATACCTGAGAATCGCTTGCGTATTGTAACGGCGTATATGAAAACACTGCACAACGATCCACGTGCCGCTTTGGTTTTACCCGACCGCCGTATTTATGAAATCGATTTTGAGCGTGGCAATGTACGATTTTCTGGCAGTGATACCGTCATTCCTTACAGTCAATGGGAGCCGCAATATCGTAATTTGTTTGATCAATACTTAAACGTGGAGCAAAAGGAAGTAAATTAATGGTCATCACTAAAGTTACTGGCCCTAAGCGTTTTTATTATGCTACACGGTATTCCATAAAGGGAATCAAGGCGGCGTATGCAAGTGAACCCGCTTTTCGTTATGAAATCTGGGCCGCTCTAGTGATGCTGCCCGGTGCTTTTTGGCTGGCTGAGTCGGGGCTGCAGTTGGGGTTGCTGATCAGTTCCCTGCTGCTGGTGCTGATTTTTGAGTTGTTGAACACAGCGATAGAAGCCGTTGTTGATCGTGCTGGTACAGAATTTAACACCCTGGCAGGTCTTGCCAAGGATTTAGGCTCTGCCGCTGTGTTCTTTGCTCTGGTGATGACGCTTCTGCTTTGGGGAGGAATCGCCTGGGATAATCTGCTTATGGCGGCCTAGTGTTTGATCTACGACGGGGTGTAATTGTACTGCTTGCAGTAGTCCAGAAACTGATCCTGAGGAATAGGGCGGCAGAAGTAATAGCCCTGAAACTGACAGTAGCCTAATTGTTGTAAAAACTTCAACTGATCCAGTGTTTCTACTCCTTCGGCCAAGACTTCGAAGCCGAAGGCTTCTCCCAGCGACAGTACGGTGCGTACGATTGCTTCATTCTTGCTGTGGCTGTTAAGCATATCCTTTATAAAGGATTGGTCGATCTTTATCTGATGCAGAGGCAAGCGTTGCAGGTATTGCAGAGAAGAGTAACCCGTGCCGAAGTCATCCAGTGAAAGCTGCAGGTTAAGATCCACTAGTGCTTTCATGGTTTCAACCACTCGGTTCAGGTCATCAGCTAACAGTGACTCAGTCAGCTCCAGCTTCAACTGGCGTGGATTCGCGCCGCTATTTTGTAGCGCCAGTTTGACCTGATCAACAAAACCTTCCTGGTAAAACTGGCGTGTACTGACGTTGACTGAAAGCGTTAAACCGCGAGTAGATGGTGATTCTTGCCAGCTTCGTAAGGACATACAGGCGGTTTGCAGTACCCAATTGCCAATCTCCAGAATGAGCCCGGAGCGTTCGGCTGCTGGTATAAAGTGTAGTGGTGAAACCAGTCCTTGTTCCGGTCTATTCCAGCGAATTAATGCTTCGGCTCCGATCACTCGGCCTTGTGCGTTAGTTTGCGGTTGATAAAACAGGCAGAACTCATTGTTATTTAATGCCTGGCGAAGTGCCGTATGAAGTTGAATGTATTCTCTGGCAACGCTGGCTGCTTTGGCATCATAAAAAGCCGTTTGACTGCTATCAGTCTGTTTTGCCTGGTGCAATGCTGAGTCAGCTTGCTGAATAAGCAGAGCGGCTGATATTGGCTCGGATGGGGTGGTGATGGCTATGCCGACACTGGCGCTACAGGAGAGTGGTTGATCATTGATGAAAAAGGGTGCTGTCATCAGAGACATGACACGCTCAGCCAGTCCTTCAGCTTCCAGAGCAGTCAGTCGAGGTTGAGCACTGAGCTGGTTAAACCAGAGCGCAAATTCGTCAGCGCCCAGGCGAACCTGCAGGTCCGCATCTTTGAGCTGGCTGCGCATGCGGTGAGCCACCTGAAGTAGTAAATGGTCACCGCTTTCCTGTCCAAAGGAGTCATTTACCAGCTTGAAATTATTCAGATCAAAACATAGCAGTGCCCCGGATGTTGTCGGGCTTAGCTGCTGCTCCAGAGTTTCAGTCAGTAGCTTACGGTTGGCCAGACCGGTCAGTGCATCGTGCAGGGTAAAATACTCCAGCTTGGCTTCAGCAGATTTTTGCTGGCTGAGGTCAATGAAGGCGGCCACATAGTTAACAATGTCTTGCTGCTCATTCAGAACAGGCTGAATAGTCAGAAACTCAGGGTAAATTTTACCGTTCTTGTGTTTATTCCAGATTTCACCAGACCAGTAATGGTGGGTGTTTAACTGGTGCCACATGTCTTGATAAAAGGTGTAGTCCTGGCGATTGGATTTGAGCAGAGCCGGTGTTTTACCAATACACTCGTGAGCACTGTAGCCTGTAATTTGGGTGAATGCCTGATTGACCTGCAGAATCTGGTTGTTGGCGTCGGTAATGAGCATGCCGCTGGGTGTGTCGAAGGCAATGGCAGCCAGTTGCAGTTCTTTCTGCGATTGGTCCAGGCGTTCAAGCATGGTATTTACTTCCTGGTAGAGCTTTCCAAACTCATTGTTCTCATGCGTGGTGATACGCTGTCGTAACTGCTGGGAATCACTGATGTGTTCAAGAAAGCCAACCAGGCGAAGAATCGGACCACTGAAGCGTTTTTCTACGCTGGCTGCCAACAGGTATGAGGCAAACATCATTAGCAGTCCTATCAGGACCAAGGCTGTGCTGTCGCGTTTGATAATCTGGAGCGGGCTGGTGGCTTGTAGTTGAATATACACCTGGCCAAACAGCGTATCCTGGTAGCTGGCTGGCAGAAGAAAATGCAGGCGATTGTCCCAGAGTTCACCCTTAGCCAACGCTTGCGTCTGAGTAGACAGATCTGGGGGGGAATGCGTTCAGATGTTTGCTGATACTGGTATACGGGTTGTCCGTTATGCTTATATAGCACCATTGATTTCAGCGTGGGGAAGGAGTCAAGCTTAGCAGAAATGTCGGCTGCCACAGCAACATCATTCAATAGCAGCAGGCGGGCAAAATCCTGGCTCAATACAAGTGCAACGGTTTCTGCCTGACTGACAGCACGTTGCTGCTGGTTGGACATAAACCAGTAAAGGAAGGAGCCATAGCCACTCAATCCGGTTACTGAAACCAGCAGCATAATCATGACAATAAGCCGTCTGCGGATGGATCCTTTGAATCGGGGATCTTTCATGCTCTGCTTCTACTTCTGCAAACGGCTGATATAGTTGAGTAATTTAATCTGTTGTGACAGATTGTGTTGATGGGTTGTTGATTGGTAAAGCGGGATCATTGCCCCATTCCAGCCAGGAACCGTCGTAGACGGCAACTTTGTAGCCCAGAGCTTGCATAACAACATAATTCAGCGCTGCTTCTGCACCGCCATCGCAATAGAGAATAATTTCTTCATCCTTGGGGAGTTCTGCATAGATGGGCGCCAGCGCCGCCAGGTCACGCATTCGATTGCCACTGTCTGATGCTTCAAAGTTTTGTGAACAAGGAAAGTTCAGTGCTGTCGGAACATGACCAAAACGCTTTGCTGTGGATTCGAGACCTTGATAATGTGCAGTGCTTCGACCGTCAAGAATCGGTTTTTTGTCAATAGCCAGCAATGTTCCCAACTTGGTTTGCAAACGCTTATTATCCACCATAGGAATAAATTCCCTGGCTTCAGGTATAATCGTTTGTGTACTTGTGGGCAGTAATTCGTCGGGCCAGTTACCATAGCCTACATTTAACAGGCTGACTTTTTCATGGCCGAGAGTTTCGAGTAGCCAGTAGAGTCGGGCCGCCCAGGTGAAGCTACCATCATCCATAGCCACAACGTGGGTGTTATGGTCGATACCTGCCTGGCTGAAAAGTTCGCGCAGGAAATCCAGGTGCGGCATTTTGAAGTCGTCGTCAAACAACATCATATAGTGGATATTAACCGCAGCTTCGATGTGGCCTTGCTGAAACTGTTCGGCTTCTCGCAGGTCGATGATACGGAAATTATCCTGACCAAGGTTTTGCTGCAGCCATTCAGCCGAGACAATTGGTGGAGATTTGGCGAGCACCGAGGTGAAGGGCAGCAGGCATAATAAAATAGCTAATGCACTGATTGGTAACCTACAGCGTAGAACTGTACAGGCGTTCATGGTACCCCCGGCTTTAAAAATTCGCATGTACCTGTTTAAACATGGCAAGGTACAAATGTTGCTCTAGAGCAAAGCTAGTATACTAGGGTGTATAAACTCTGGAGTTATTGATCTGGAACAAGCGTTGGATGCTTAGATTTGTATACCAGCGATGGTTATTTAGTTGTATAGCGCTTGCTCTGTAACCCTGGGGCTGGCAAAGTGATTGGCCTGAGTTATGGTCATAAGGATAAAGCGTTGGCATTTCGATTTCGTCATTCTATCCGGGTTGTACCGGGCGTTCGCTTGAAGAGCGGAAAGCGGGGTATTACTCTTTCCGACACAGTAAGAGCCCAAGCGCTCTATGATCATGATCAATCGCTGTATGGCAATATTACTATGCCCAGTGCTGGCCTGACGTATCGCACCCGTTTTGATAACTCTCGAGCCCATCAGCACCGTGCATTTCAGCGGAAACAGCAACAGAAACAGCGAGAGTTGCTTTACACGGCTGAAACTGGACAATTCAAAAGTCTCCGTATTGACCCGAAACAATTAAGGGTGACTCTGAGTGATCAGGGTGGGTTGCAGTTGATGCTGCTCGATGGCCGTCAGTTAACCGATGAAGAAATGTCTACTTTATGGGATGCGCATCCGCAGTTGCTGCGAGGTTGGCTGGATGAGCAGGCTGCACTGATTAATGGTGATATAGCAGAATATATCGATCTGTATCAGGAAGCTCCTGCTGTTGATACCAAAGTACCTTGTTATTTGCCCGCTGCATTTCCTGACCCTGAACCCTTGCGTCCAGATCTATTAAAGCTTCCGGCTGAGCCTGTGTATCCGCAGCCACCCGCTGTGCGTTTATGGCACCGTCTGATTCCTGGACGGCAGCAACAATTGGTTCGGGCACATCAGCAGGCCGTGCATGAGTGGCAGACAGCCAAGTTGCGCTGGAAAGCGGAAACGCATCAGGCAAGATCAGCGGCTGATCGTGCCAGGCAGCGTTACAAAGCCTACACATCGGTATGGAAAGCGCGTAAAGCGGCGCATGACACAGAGCAGTCTGTGTATGCCGAGCAGTTTGTCACCTTGTTAATGACTGATGAAGGGCTGATGACTGAAGTACTGATTGCGGAACTTGAACAGTTGGACTGGCCTCGTGAAACGCTGGTAGATTTTCAACTGGATCTGGATCGCAAACAGGTATGGCTGGACCTGGATCTTCCTGTTGTTGATTCAATACCACTGAAAAGCGCTCAAGTCGCTAGTGGTGGACAGAGTCTGCAATTGAAATCTAAATCAGAGGCTCAGCGCGACCAGGAATATGCTCGCTACACCCACGGTGTTGTCTTTAGGTTGCTGGGGGTATTGCTTGCCAGTCTGCCAGCAATTGATGAAATCATTATTTCCGGTTACACCCAGCGTACTAATCAGCAAACAGGGTTTGAGCAGGATGAATATCTGCTATCTGTACGGGTTCAGCGGCAGGCTTTTTCAGAGTTGAATTTTGCCGCACTGGATCAGCTCGATCCGGTTATAGTCTTAGCTCAGTTTATTATGCGTCGCGAGATGGACTCTGATTTTCATTTCAGCGCCATCAAGCCGTTTGAGCCGGGTCAGGATTAAGTCGTTTATTCTGGTTTGATTTTCTTTCCGGTTTTCATCATGAGTGGTACAAAGCTTAGAATTTGCAACACTATAAGTCCGGCAAATGCCATGCGCAGTGATCCGGGCACAGAAGCCCCGTTTTGCTGCAGTAAATCCAAGGCGATGCCCAATCCCCACTGCACGATAAAAGCGCCAGCGAAGGCCATCAGATTGATGGCTGTACTGACACGTCCGAAAGCGGATTTAGGGAAGTTAGCCGCGGTGGCAATGTAGGTTTGTGCATTCGCTGCAGATAAAACACCGAGTAAGAACCAGAAAACCAGAATGGGCCCCCAGCCGGTGAGTATCAATCCCTGAACAATCAGCATCAGGCCGTAGCCGATCTGCATAACGTTAAGTGGTGTGACACCGCGTTGGCTTAGTCTGGTACCAAACAGGCCAACTGATAGCTGCCCTGTGAGCATGCCGAGGTTAAGGATCATCAAGTAGCTGGCTGCCTGGTTCAGCGGTAAGCCGTTTACATTCATCAGCCAGGGAACGGCCCAGAGGCTTTGCATAGCCATAAAACCACCGGTGAAAAAGGTGGCAGAGCCGGCAAAGCGCAGAAAATCCGGTGCAATAAAAATTTTGGCAACAGATTTTAGTGTCGTGCCCAGCGATTCGCGCGAGGTCTGCTGTACATCGCCGGGTAGGGCGAAAAAGACAAACACAGACAGTGCGGTGGCAAGACCTGCTATCAGCCAGAAAACGCCCCGCCATCCGAGAAAGGGAAGCATGGCTTCCATGGGCGTGCTGGCTGTTAAAGCACCCAAGGCACCTGCTGCCATAATATAGCCTGTCATTGAGCTTTGGCGTTCAGCCGGGTACCACATGGCGAAACCTTTCAGACCAGCCATCAGGCAGGCTGAAACCCCCAAACCTATCAGTCCACGCGCCAGGGTTAGTTGTCCCAGTGAGTCTCCCATGGCAAAGGCGGCTGAGCCCACGGCTGCCAGCAGTAATAAGCTACCCAGAACGCGTTTGGGGCCGTAACGATCCAGTGCAATACCCAGTGGAATCTGTGCCATACCAAAGGTCAGGAAATAAGCACTGGTCAGCAAGCCAAGATCTGCCGCCGACAGGGACAGGTCTTGTGTCAGTTCTGGCGAAATGACCGCATTCACTGTTCTTAGCAGGTAGGAAAGATAGTAGCCCAGAGCAAAGGGTAAAAAAATCATCACCCAGGACGCCGGACGTTGACTTAATGACATGATTTAAATCCTGAAAATAGAAGCAAAGAGTTTACCCACCAGTATTTGGGCTTGCTGGTAAGCTGAGCAAAAAGGCGTAACATAACCGATTTTAGTGCTTGCAGGCCATGAGAAAGAGGATAAATAAAGTTGATGCGAGTTGCGCAAAGCAGTTATATCAGGTTGATGCGTGAGCAAACAGGGTTACTGGCATTGGCCTTTTTGGCGGTGTTTTCCGGAAATTTCGGACAAAGTTTTTTCATTGGACTGTTTCAGCAACCCTTGAGTGAGCAACTGGATTTATCGGCGGGGGGCTTCGGTGGCCTCTATGCGGCTGTTACCCTAATCAGTGGTTTCCTGGTGCTGCGCTTTGGGCCGTCAATTGACTGGGTGCAACCACGCCGTTATGCCCTGGCTGTCTTGCTGGGGTTAGCTGTCGGTGTGCTGATGCTAACGCTTGCCCCTTGGTGGTGGCTGGCTTTTTTAGGTTTGGTTTTATTACGCTTATGCGGCCAGGGACTGATGACTCACTTGGGGAGCACATTGGCGGCGCGTGAATTTACACTCAATCGGGGTAAGGCGCTTGGGTTGGTGAATCTGGGGATGCCCGCTGGCGAAATTCTGTTGCCTCCACTGGTCGCGCTGTTATTAATCTGGTTGGGTTGGCAGCAACTTTGGTGGTTGCTGCTGGGAGTGCTGATTGTATTATGGGGGTGGGCTTTCGTGGCTTGTCCCTGGCCTGCAGCACCACAACAACGACCAGTGAAGGGGCAGGTTGCAACAGGGCCCAATCCATTTCGGGAATTACGCTTCTGGATGTTGTTACCCTTACTCTTGGCGATTCCTATTATTATGACCGGTATTTTTATTTACCAGTCGCAACTTACCGCTGATCTGAATGCCAGTACGGCAACCTATGCATTGGCCTTGACCGGTATGGGTCTTTCACGCTTTCCGGGAGCTTTATTGGGTGGACGCTGGGTGGACAAGCTGGGTGTTGCTCTGTTGGCTCGATTGTATCTGTTCCCCTTTATAGCGGGTCTGGCAGCGGCCTTGTGGTTTGAGGGCAATATCGGTATTTGGTTACTGATGACAAGTGCGGGATTTGCTTTGGGAATGCAGGGCCCCATTCTGGACAGTTTGCTGGTCAGCCTTTGGGGGAGTCAGCATTTGGGCCGCGTACGTTCGGTTAAATCTGCCTGCATGGTTTTTTCAACCGCTATTGCACCGGCGCTGCTTGGCGTGTTAATAGATTTTGGCGCCAGTTTCCAGCTACTGCTGCTGGGTATGCTGATATTTGCCATGTTGGCTGTGTTGTTAGCAAGGGGTCCTATTACTGAGGCTGCAAGGAATGATGCTTAATTTACTTAAATACCTGTTGTTACCTCCGGCGATACAGGCATTAGCTGTTCTGTTTGGACTGTTATTGATCTGGCTGGGTCGGCGTTTTGTCGGTGGCTTGTTCGTGTTAGCAGCGGGGCTATCACTTTGGTTGCTGGGGCTGCCGGTTGTCAGTTATTCATTGCAGCAATCCCTGGAACATTTTCCGCCCGTCAGTCTGGAATCAGTGAGTTCTGCTGACGTGATTGTTGTGCTGGGAGGTGGGCGTGCTTTTGATGGTGCTGAGTACGGCTGGCCGGATGCACCCAGTGAGCAGACAATCAGCCGGCTGGCTTACTCGGCATTTCTGCAACGGGAGACTGGCTTGCCTATACTGCTCACGGGCGGGCGGGTTTATGGAGAACATTATAGTGAAGCCGAGTTGATGCAGTGGTTGCTCAACGCAGGTTTTGATCTGAATGCCGAATGGGTTGAAGATCGTAGCCGCAATACCTATGAGAATGCCGCTTACTCGGCTGAAATACTTCGGGAAGCCGGTTTGTCACAGATTGTGTTGGTTAGTCAGGCCTGGCATCTGCATCGGGCAGTTCCAGTATTTGAAGCGCAGGGTTTACAGGTGCTGCCTGCACCTATCCAGTTTACTACGCCACCCCCCGAGGGGCTGGTAAGGTGGTTACCAACGGCCTACTACTTTCGTCAAAGTGCTCAGGCTTTACATGAGTGGTTGGGGTTGTTTGTCTATCGAACGCTTAACTTATACTGACCGGTAATAGCGTAAATTGTATTTATAGCCATGCACTCACAAAACATCTGGTGATATAATTATTTTAAATATTAGTAATAAATATAAATGAGAAGGTGTTTAATATTGCAAGCCGATAGTTCAGTCAGAGCCCGGTGGAAACGACCGGTTGTCTGGGTCAGTGTCTGGTTGTGCTACTCGCTGGTAGCCCTTGGCTATTTCGCCTATGAAAGTGCAGAACGCGGGATGTTCTGTATGAGTAACTTCTGATGATGTTTCTTGGTAACTGGTTTGTCCATGAAGCGCGTTTCGATACGCTCCTCCATCCATACCGCGTACGGGCTGATCGTATTATGGTGGGGATGAATGCCTTTCTACTGCTCATTTGTCTGTTGTTGGTACCCCTCTACGATACTTTGTACGCGGTTTTACTGGTTGGGTTGCCGACTTTATTGCTGGCTGTTCTACTGGTTTATCTGCACCCTGGTGAACTGATTACCCGCCTTTATATGGGGGCGGCCTTCATGGTTTTTACCGGATTAATTATTCACCAGAATGCGGGTGATATTGAGGCCCACTTTTCGGCGTTTGGTCTGATCGGGGTGCTGTTGTATTACCGTGATTGGCGCACTATTTTGATGGCAACGGCGGTAATCTATTTGCATCATCTGGTGCTGGGTTATGCACAGACCCTGGGCATAGCGGTGTATGTTTTCGATAGTGACGCATACTGGTTATTGTTCTGGGAGCATGTCGCTTACTTTCTGCCCTTTGTGCTGATGATGGCGTACTTGTCGATTTGGCTTCGCCGTGAAGGTTATGAAGATCAGCATGTGATGGCTATTGCTCAGGACATTATGCAAGGTAATTTAGTCACAGACAGGCATCTGGCAGCAGATCAGAAGCAGGCACCACTGATTCATTCTGTGTTGATGATGAAAAATCGCTTGCTCGATCTGTTGCGTGTGATGCCCGTTCCGGCGGCGGTGATTCGTCTGGATAATGAGACGCTGGTAAATATTAATGAGGCCTGGGAACGTAAAATGGGCACCTTGCCGATAGGTGCCAAAGTGCAGGACTCATTAATATGCTCCATTCCTGGTACTTGGGATCACTTGCTGAAGGCCTTACATGCCTCTCCAGACAAGCTGTTGAACAAGCAGGAGATCAGCCTGAGATACCCGGATGGTAGTGAGGCGATTTGTGAGGTCTCTGTTATTCTGCATGAAGAAAGCCACCCGGTGATGGCGATTCTGACGCTGGAAGATATAACCCAACGAAAACACAATGAGCAGGCAATGCACCGCCTTGCCTTTTACGACATGTTGACCGAACTGCCCAATCGCACGCATCTGGCACATCATCTGGAAGATGCGCTGATGCATTGGCGTGAGAATGCTATAGGTTTTGCGGTAATGACGATGGATCTCGATGGCTTTAAACCAATTAATGACGCTTATGGTCATGATGTTGGCGATAAGGTGTTACAGATCATCGGTAAACGCTTATGCCATGTTAAACGTGAGAGGGATTTGATCGCCCGCCTGGGTGGGGATGAGTTCGTGGTGGTACTCAATCAGTGTGAAGAGCAGGCACAGACATATAGTATGGCAGAGCGGCTGATCACATCGATCTCGGCACCGATACAACTTGAAGCTAATGAACAGGGTAGGGTTAGCCTGGAGGTTGGTGTGAGTATCGGTATTGCTCATATAGCCAATGGTGCTGAAAGTGCTGAGGAGCTGCTCAAACAGGCTGATGTTGCCTTATATCGTGCTAAACAGGCGGGTAAGCATCAGGCTGTGCTATTCTCAAACAAGGGTTGATGAATGATCATCAGGATTTAACTGTCAGATGTCGATAACAACAAAAGGAATATTATAATGGGTAGAGAAGTCGTTGTTTTAAGTGCAGTCCGTTCAGCCATTGGCGCCTTTAATGGCGGATTGAGTTCCATAGAGCCTCATGAACTTGCCGGTCAAGTGATGAAAGAGGCTGTTAGTCGTTCGCAGGTTAATGCTGACTTGATTAACTATGTCACTGTGGGTAATTGTATTCCCACAGATGTTCGTTTTGCCTATGTGGCGCGTGTCGCCTCTATCCAGGCTGGCCTGCCGATGGATTCTGTCGCGATGGCCGTTAACCGCCTGTGCAGTTCAGGTCTGCAGGCCATAGTGACCACGGCGCAGAATATTATGCTGGGCGATTGTGATTACGGTATTGGTGGTGGCGTTGAAGTGATGTCGCGGGGTGGTTACCTGTCTCCATCAATGCGTTCGGGTGCCCGCATGGGTGATACCAGTATGATCGATATGATGGTGGCCACACTGAATGATCCATTTGGTGTCGGTCATATGGGCATTACCGCGGAAAATTTGGCTGAAAAATGGGACATCACCCGCGAAGAGCAGGATGCCTTTGCCGTAGAGTCACACGCACGTGCGACACGCGCAATTGAAGAAGGGCGATTCAAGTCACAAATCGTTCCGATCACGCTTGAAACCCGAAAAGGGCCCATCGTGATTGATACAGATGAGCACGTAAAGCCAGGTACTACGATGGAAAGTCTGGGCAAAATGCGCCCAGCCTTCAAAAAAGATGGCACAGTGACAGCGGGCAATGCGTCAGGCATTAATGATGGCGCTGCCTTTATGGTGCTGGCTTCTGCAGACGCGGCCGCCAGTGCCGGACATAAGCCTATTGCACGTATCGTGTCTTATGCTGTGGCAGGCGTATCCAACGAAATAATGGGTGAAGGCCCGATTCCTGCGTCACGCCTGGCACTGAAAAAAGCCGGTTTGTCGCTGGACGATATGGATGTTATTGAGTCCAATGAAGCCTTCGCGGCTCAAGCCCTGGCTGTGGCTAAAGGCCTGGGTCTGGATATGCAGAAAACCAATCCTAATGGCGGTGCAATTGCGCTGGGACATCCTGTCGGTTGCTCCGGGGCGTTTATTGCCACCAAAGCGCTTTACGAGCTTGAGCGAACTGGCGGACGCTATGCACTTGTCACTATGTGCATAGGTGGTGGACAGGGAATCGCGACCATTTTTGAACGCTTGTAAAATCTAAGCCAGTGCTTCCCTCCTTTTTTTAAAGCTAAATCTAAAAAGAGGAGGGAGCCAGCTGATTAATGTAGAAAATAAAACAACCGCTTGAATTTTATTCTAAGCGGTTTTTTTATTTAAGAATTTTAGCTGTCGTTGAAGTAGAGTAAAGCTGCCAGCGGTCGACGCACCTACTGATAGTATGCAGTTGGAGTATCCTGTAGGTTTAAGTTGTCGTTGATGGCTCGAGAAAAAAGCTCTAGTATGAATTAGATAGGGACCAGTAAAAATTCACTTACTTTCCTATGCACCCAAATGCCATCGAGTATTTGGGTTTTAAACAGCCAAAATAATACTTTTAGATTTACTATAATTTCTTATATTCAGGTTCATTTAATCTGGATTTTGTGCGAACGCGCTGAACTGATTTTTATAGCATGAATAAGTAGTAACTGGTCATTGATTGTATTATCCAGCGTGGTGTATTAACGTGTCTATTTCTCTCAAAGTAACCACTGCAATGGTCTTCATGGCCATGATTCTAGGTTCAACAGTGGTTGGTTTGCAGCGCTATTTAGTTAATACCGAGTTTCAGTTTTTGGAGCTGGAATTTGCCAAGCTTAACATTGACCGGATTACCAATCGATTCTCGCTAGAGCTTAACAACATTGACTCGACCGTCTACGACTGGTCAGCCTGGAGCGACACCTATGCCTTTTCTCAAGATCGTAATGATGGCTATATTCAAGCGAATCTCTACCCGGAGACCTTTGTTAATTTAGGCATCAATATTGCGCTTTTTGTTAATCGTGAGGGAGAAGCCCTTTGGGCTGGTATTTATGAGTTCCAGCCGGATGCTGAAGTGGTTGATCGAACCGAGACGTTACTCGATGCGCTTTTACCCAAGGCAATAGAGCTGGCGGAGTACGTTGACCCTAATGCAGCCGTTGGCGACCAGGTTCATCGCGGCTTGTTCCACTTTGATGGCTTACCAGTACTTTTTTCAATACGGCCCATCTTCAACAGCTTTGGTGAAGGAGAAGCCAGAGGTTACTTGCTCTTCGGCAAAACCTTGTCAGAAAATTTGCTGGATCAAATGCAGACAGATGTTGCTTTACAGTTTGAGATCAGTGAAGTGATGAGTCAAGCCTCCTTAAGTGCTCTGCCTCAGTATGACCTTATGGCTTCAGATACAGCTCCTTTGCGCATTCGCCAACCCTTCCTGCCCAGCAAAGCAGGCGGTTTTCTGATAACAACCGAGGTTGATAAGCACTTTACCTGGATAGGTTTAGCCTCTACCAGGGCGGTGATACTGATGTTCATAGTCATAGGTTCGCTGGTAGTTGTTGCCACCTGGTGGTGGTTGCAGTACACGACAATCTTGCCTATCAAACGCTTGAAAAACAGCATAGCAGACACTATCAGCAACAAAGATTATACACGGCGGTTAGTCGTGACCAGCTCGGATGAGGTCGGCGCATTGGCAATGACCTTTAATCATCTGTTGGAAACAGTTGAGCGCAGAACACAGGTACTGAACCATACCAATGAGCAGCTTCAGAGGGAACAGCAGCGCTTGAAAACCATGCAAGCAGATCTGGAGCAGGCAAACTCTGAACTTAAAATACTTTCTGAGAAGGATGCACTGACGGGTCTGTACAATAGAATGGCGATGGAACGCAAGTTGGCGCAAGAGTGGAATGTACTGCGTCGAAAGAATGAACCACTAGCCGTCTTAATGATCGATATCGATCGATTCAAGGAATATAACGATCATTATGGTCACCAGGCTGGCGACGATTGTTTGCGCCAGGTTGCTATTTTACTTTCTTCAATCGTCCATCGTGCCTCTGATATGGTGGCCCGCTATGGCGGTGAGGAATTTATGCTGATTCTACCGGGTATAGAGCTTGAAGAAGCTCATCAGATGGGCTTGAATCTGCGGCGCCGTGTCGAGGAAGAAAACATTGAGCATGCGCATAGTGATCATGGTCATCTGACTATCAGCATAGGTGTGGCTTGTCTTATACCCAATGAAGCCCTGACGGTACAAGACCTTATTCGCAATGCCGACGAAGCTTTGTATCGTGCAAAAAAACAGGGGCGTAACCGGGTGTGTGTTTAAGGTCCGGCTAAGTGTTATTCTATATAGAGACCTAAATTGATTTTTGTTTTCATGTGGACTATCTTGATGGTGTAGCAAGTCATCAGAGGTATCCACTATGGTCACCACATTTCAAGAGAACATACACACAGATGAGCGTCGTAAGTCTGATGTTGCGCTCAAGACTTTTTTTCGCATTACGGAACAGTGGGGCCTCAACACCCAGGAACAAAAGGTGCTGTTGGGTGATCCGCCACGCAGCACACTCTACAAGTGGAAAAATGCTGAAGGTCCGCCCATCAGTCGCGACACTTTGGAGCGCATCTCTTATATATTGGGAATCTATAAGGCGCTAAGGATTCTGTTTCCAACAGAGGAGCAAGCTAACGCCTGGCCAGGTAAAGCCAATCGGGATTTCGATGGTGAATCAGCAATGTCCGTTATGCTAAAAGGCAGCATGACCAATCTTGCTGATGTGCGTCGCTATCTTGATTACATGCGGGGCTAAGATGCAGCACATAATGCCAGACTGGCAGCGCGCACATCGTCTGGTTTCCAGCCATTTCCCGCCTATCAATCTGTTTGAGACCGTCGCAGAGCCAGAAGATCTGGAGATAGTGTTTGAGATCGAGGGGTTAACCAATGATCGGTTGAGGCATGAAGCCGGTGATTTAAAACTGGTACCTGCTGCAGAGCGGATATCCGGTCCAGGCTCAACGCCTGTAATGGCAGCATTTACACATATAGGCCAACCCAGCCGTTTCACTGATGGGCGCTATGGAGTTTACTATGCAGGAAATTGTTTGGCTGTCGCCATAGCTGAAACGCGCTACCACCGTGAGCGGTTTCTAGCCGCCACCCGCGAACCAGACACTGAAATTACAATGCGAGAATACATCAGCCGCATCCAGTTACCCCTGGGAGATATTCGTGGCAGACAGTATGACGCGCTCTATCATCTGACAGATTATACAGCCTCACAGAAGTTCGGACTTGAACAGCGTCAAACTGGAAGTAGTGGGCTGCTCTATCGCAGTGTTCGGTATGAGGGGGAGAGTGTGTCGCACTGTTTACACCACGAGCGACTTCAATTCCTGTGCAGGGTGGCCATTACCGCTATGTATGGAATGGCGCGGCGCAGCGGATTGTGTCGGTCTTGTTGGTTAGTGAGATACAGTGATATGCGTCGATTCTACATGGCTTTTCCAATTCGAGAGACAGTGTCTCTCGAATCTGTAGCCAAATATTCAGTACTGAATGAAAGCGAACAGCTATTCGCATCGAAATATCTAATAGAGCTGCTGACCCTTATCAACTTGAAGAGTCTGTAAGTAACTCTTTATAACCGCCAACTTTTTTGGCAGGTGATTTTTCTACAGAAGCTTACGGTGTTGAAGCGATCTGCTTGGGCAAAACCTTAGGCTTCTGCGTGTATAGGCCCTTGAGAGTCCGTTCTCGTGCCATTGGACTTCAAACCTCAAGTTGATCTTCAGAACGCTTCAGTATAGCGTATAGCTGATCTTTCAGGCTTAGTCGATGCTTTTTAAGGTTTTCGATATATTCATCGCTGCTCACTTCAGCACCGTTTTCGATGAGACGTATTTCATTATCGTACTGATGGTACTCTTCAAACAGCTTAGCAAAATGTGCATTTTCCATTTTCATCTGATGAATTAGCTCACGAAACTCTGGAAACTCATGGATAAGGTCGTGTTTTTTTACCATTGTAGGTTCCTTGTGTTTTTATCATATTGTATTCAATACCATACTAGCCTTTTATCAGGCCTTCTGCATTGATCGATAATAATGGGCCTTTTAGGGATCGTCTCAGAAAACGGAAAATAAAGCACGTTAAGCCAGTTGCAAAGGTCGCCATGAGTGCATATTAGAGCGCACCAACGAGGGCAGCCTGGTCAACCATGGCCCCAATTAACCAGGGTAAATCATCGTGTGAGCCAAAGGATACCGGCGTTTATTTGAGTGACTGGATGGCTTTTTCAAGGTTGTTCATTGAAACGGGAAAGTGGGGGTTCAAGCATTACAACTATAACCAAATGCCGATGGTTTTTTTCATCGTATAATCCCTCCCTTTTCGTATTGTCGAGGCAATAGTTGTGCAGCAAGATCAAGTGCATCAACGGGCCAATACCGTTCAGGTCTGGGACGATGTACACCTGGTAGGCCTTTAGCTGCTCGACACTGTAATATCGAAGAAAGCCATTGCCCCGGAATGGCATCTATTCCATAAACTGCACCGAGAAGCGCACCGCAGATCGCGGCATTAGTGTCTGTGTCACCGCCTCGTCCAACCGTATCGACTAGCGCTTCTTCAAAGTTAGGCGCATGAAGTAGTTGCCAAAGCGCATTCTGGAATGCAATTAATACCCAACCCTGTTTATCGATATAATCCGAAGGCGCCATAAAGGCAGCATCATTGATCACAGCCTTTAGCTCAAAGTCGACATCTAAGTGATCAGCATAGCTGGTAATCAGTTTATACACATTTGTTGCTGAAAGGCCTTGTTGAATGGTCCTGGCAATGGCTAGCACAAACAAAGCATTTGCTTGCTGACATACTTGATGAGGATGGGTTAAAGCGGCATCTTGCATTGCCCAATCGATGATCTCTTCATCTGTCGATTCAACGGTAAAAATACCCAATGGGCTTACCCGCATTAAGGCACCATTTGCTTGGCTATCGACATTTCGTACACCTTTGAGACCATCACTGATGGTTAAGCCACAATCAAAGGGCCCTGAATCTATCCATCCCTGGTAAGCATTATATGCTTCAACATCATCGTAGCGGCCTAGTTTAACAAGCATTCTTGCAAGATCGAGGGCCATTTCGGAGTCATCAGTCGGTTGTCCAGCCAGCGTGTTCCATGTGCCTCCGCTGACTAATTCGCGAACACCGTTTGGATAGTTTTTGCTGATAGTCTGAGCATCTTGGAATTCAACCAAACTACCTAGTGCATCTCCTGCCAGTTGCCCCATCAAACAACCTTGTGCGCGTTTTAGCTGTTTCATCTTCAGTCCAAATAGTTAAAAAATATACAGACAGTGATTAGTTCCACGACGCTATACGTGATTATGATGTCTGCCAAAATAGCGGTCTTTTTGCTCTTTAACAATCGATAGTATTGGGCCCTGATGCCACTTTTTTGTCATAAATGCACAACATCGATTAACAGAATCATACTAAAGAATGAATGCGTCTACGTCTGTTGTCGATCATGTTTCTTGACTTAAGCCAATGCTTGTTTAAAGACCGCAACCGACTAATTTCTCAGAAAATTTATGGCATAATCAAACAAAATTAGCTCTACTACTTCTAGACAAACCTAGCAGGTCACACAATTTAGGGATGCTCATGCAAACGGATCAGCAGGTTCAATGTAAACAATACTACGAATCAACCTATCTTAGCTTATTAGAGCATCTTGATGATAAGCCAAAGGCACTAGACGCTTGTTTGCAACGTTTCTTGAATCAACGACCAACGGGTAAGCATCGAACTAACGCTGATAGAGCTGTTGGTCTTATCGAATCTGAGTTTTGGTCGGATACAGAATCAGTCAATCAATCCAAGTATGCTGCTTTAGCGCTCAGTAAAGTGTTAGGTCATCATGAAAAAGTATCTGCTTCAGCTGTTCTGCAAATAGCTAAAAGCACTCCTGATACCTTTCGATGGGCTATTGCGTAAACCGCTGAAGATTGCCACCCATTCCACGTGAAGCCTGCCACCCGGACCAGGCAAAGCTGCCACCCATCGGAGCGCAGCGACACGGGTGTTTTATTGATACTCTTAAGTAAGGGACGGCGTCAACTTTGATTGTCGTTTTCTCATCGATTCCCCTCTGAGATTAATCTTGTAAGCATTGTGTACAAGCCTATCAAGGATCGCATCAGCAAGCGTTGCATCACCTATAACATCATGCCACTGCTCTATTGGGAGTTGGCTGGTAGCTATGGTTGCACGCCGACCATGCCTATCCTCAAGTACCTCAAGCAAGTCTCTTCTGTTCTCAGCACTCAGCTTCATGAGTCCCCAGTCATCCAGGATTAACACATCAACTTTGGCAAGATTGGCTAGAAGCTTGGGATACTGGCCATCGCCTTTAGCAATCGTCATCTCCCGCAGTAGATGAGTCAGGCGCACGTATTGTGCGGTATATCCTTCGCGGCATGCTTTGTGTGCCAGCGCGCAGGCTAACCAGGTTTTTCCTACCCCAGTTGGCCCCGTGATCAGCACGTTAAGATGCTCCTTTACCCATTGGCACGCGGCTAATGATTGGACGAGTCCTTTATCTAGACCACGTGCAGCGCGGTAGTCTATATCCTCTAATGCAGCGTTATGTTTCAGCTTCGCTTGGCGCAGCCGAGTCGTCATACGCCGGTTGTCTCGTTCGGTCATCTCACGATCAACCATCAGACCAAGGCGCTCTTCAAAGCTCAATTCATTGATGTCAGGTGCTGACGATTGGTCAGTGAATGCAGCAGCCATACCGGTGAGTTTAAGGCTATGGAGCTTATCTAGAGTAGGATGTTTAAGCATGTCAGATTCCTTTAATTGTAATAGGCTGGGCCACGGATATTGTCGTGTGTATCGGGTAAAGCCAGCTCTTGTTGCTCTTCTAACGGCAGCTCATCTAGACGGTGCTTGAGGATAGACTCGATACTCTTGTAACGGCAGCTTCCCAGTAGGAGTGCACGTCGGCAAGCAGCTTCTAAGCGCTCATCTCCATAGGCTTTTCCAAGACGTAGAATGCCTAAACATGAGCGGAATGCTTGTTGTGGGTGCTTGCGAGCACTTAAGGCTTTGCGGATGAGAGATTCAGTTCCAGGTCCCGTATTGGTTGCCCAAGAGATCAAACGCTCTGATGTCCACTCACCGGCTTGGCGATGGGATTCAGGCATATGCGCAGGTACCGTGGTGTGTCGTCCTTTTTGATCAGAACGGCAATGGCTCGCGATGCGGTTACCCTTATAAAAGCACTCAAGGGTATTGTGGGTGAGTCGTACCTGTACCTCTTTCTTGATCAGGGTGTAGGGGACTGAGTAGTAATGACCTTCTACGGCTACGTGGTAGTCTATGTTGACCCGAGCCTTTTTCCACTCAGCATAGACGTAGTGCTCAGCTGGCAAGGGCTGTAATGCAGGTTTATCCAACTGCTCGAAGTGCTCGGCTCTACAACCGGGTAGCTTTCGAAAGGGGCGTGCATTGAGCTTCTTCAGCAGTTCTCGGATGGTCGCATTCAACTGCCCCAGAGAGAAGTGCTGTCGGTGACGTAGCGCTGCCAGTATCCAGCGCTCTACAATCAGCACACCGCCTTCGACTTTAGCTTTGTCACGCGGTTTGCGAACACGCGTCGGCACAATAGCAACGCCATAGTGGGACGCCATATCTTGATAGGTTGGGTTAAGGTCAGGCTCGTAACGATGTGCTTTGTTGACGCCAGATTTCAAATTATCCGGTACCACGAGTTCTGGTACGCCGCCCAGGAATGCAAACGTCCGGATATGAGAACCAATCCAGTCCGGTAGTGTTTGGCTCCAAGTGGCCTCTGCATAGGTGTAATTTGAAGCACCCAGCACGGCGACAAAGATCTGAGCTGCATGGATTTCGCCTGTGGTTCGGTCAATGATGGGCACTGTCTGGCCTGCATAGTCCACGAACAGTTTTTCTCCTGCCCGATGATCCTGACGCATCACCCAATCCAGCTTGCTTTGCCAATCTCTATAGTGCTCGCAGAACCAACTGTACTGATAACCCTCTGGATTTGATTGCCGATATTCCTGCCATAACAAGAACAGGGTCAGGTTTTTATTGTGTCGAATTTCGTAGTTAATGTGACTCCAGTCAGGAATACCCCGAAGTTGGGCAGGCAAATTGGGTGGCGGTGGAAACAGCTTACGCTCTAACTGGCTGTCGTCCAGATCGTCAGGTAGTGGCCAGCTCAGGCCAGCGTCGGCAGTACGGCGAAGGTACTCACTCACAGTAGGACGGCTGATACCACAGGTCGCCGCAATTTGCCGATTACTCAGCCCGTTAATCCATTTAAGTCGAAGAACTTCTTTGATTTTACGCATGGATAACCTCTTTGCTGGCATCTGACCCATCTCCGAATGAAAAGGGACAGAATACCGTTAAGTTATCCCGCGTCGTGCAGCTTGGATGAAGTGATTCAGACAGCCTGCCAGGGTGGCAGCTTTGCTGTGGAATCAGTGGCAGCTTTCGCGTGGAATGGATGGCAGGCTTCGTCTGGAATCAGTGGCAACCTTGGTCTGGAATACGCAGGCTATCCGCTATTCCGGCTTGTTTGAGAACCAAACATCAAAACTATGGCAGTACCTTCGTAAAGTGCTAACCAACCAAGAATGGCAAGTATTTTTCTTTGTTTGTGACAGACTGCTGGAACAGCTCGAGCCTTTTGATGAATTGATAGATAAGGCAGAGTCAGAGTTGAAATCACTCAGTTTGATAGAGTTATTATCATATATGAGTGTATTAGCATCTGACGATATCTTTGAAGATGAATCGACCAGCCGTTCACAGCATCGTTGGTATGTATATGATCGCATTATCACCAGAAAACTAGCCGTTTGCACTTCAAAGGATTTTTACCTGACCGAGTCGATTCTAGGTAAATCTCTAAAAAAGCATCTGTCTCCCATGTTGTTCCCCACTAAATCGGGATCAAGAGGGTTGTGTGAGCGAAAGCTTTCTGCGCTTGCTGTGCTTGTTACTGCGACATCAGAACGTCTTGATTACGAGTCTTCTATAGACTGGTTTAGGTTTGATCCAAATTGTGCTTATCAAATGGTTCCGGGCGAGTCGGTCATTTATAACGTTACCGATACAGGACAAAAAAAGTGGGAGCAAACAGAGAAGAAATCTAACCTGCTATGGTTGTATTGGATGAACCGTGCCACTTTGGCATTTATGGATAGTGATCTTCTTTTTCAGCGGATTGGCTCTGCTGAGAACCATGAATTGAATCAATATGCCTATATCAAAGCAATACGAAGCAAGATCCAGCTACAGACCATTTACGGATTAGCCGAGGAGGTCACTGTTGAGGATGGAAATAAAGTTCCTTTGCTGCAACTGATGCTAGCAAGTGAATTGATTTCAATTTTCTTTCAAACTGACTTTATCGAAGCATTAAAAGAAGCTAGAACGCAAACATCATCAACAGTTGAAGCCCTCTCATTAATAGCGTTTGAAGGCCTAATGAGTGGTGAAAACCGTTTTCCCATGACATGGTCTACACCACTGGAAAAAGCGAAAAAAATTAAAGGCTGGACGGTATGTAATCAGTACCCCAATGGCGATTTAGACTTCGCACGTTCCATACTTAAGTTTTGGACCTATGACCTAAAGAGCTTTTCAAGTGCTAATGAGTCGCATCAGGGAGTCACGCCAAGAATCACTGAGCGACCCTTTTACCGGATTGGTGACTTCAATTTTCAGTTTCCATGGGTAAATGGCCAACAAAATAATCTGACTGCTGCCGTTAATAACCTAAGACGACTCGGAGCAAGACGATCTGAGGTACAGGCGGAAACCAGACAAGTTGAACAGCAGCTGGCAATTGCCCTTCAAGACAAAGGCTTTAATGTTGTGGTAGGTTACCAACCACAAAAAGCAGAAGATGATCCTGGTGAAGTCGATCTGATCTGTCACCTAGATGGCGTGGTTCTTATCTTAGAAGTGAAGTCGGGTTACATTCGAAGCAGCGAACGAGAAGTGTGGCTTCACAAGGCCAATACGATTCGTAAAGCTGCTTGGCAGCTTGCTAGAAAGCAAGAAGCAATCAAAACCGCCATCAAAGAAGATCCAACACTAGCAAAAGAGTTACAACTCGATCCAGCCAGTGAAGATTTCGATATCCACTGCTGGATTGTCGATACCTCAATTGAGCTTGATGGACAAATAATTGATGATTTCTTGGTAGTATCTCGTGAGGTGATGGAGGTGGTGCTGCGTGACGAAAAGCATCTATTAAGAGTTGTTGAAGATATCGACCAAGCGCCAAAAGAGAGTATGTATAGCAATGGCTTTACTGCAGCAAAATTTGTAGAGCTAATTGAGTCAGAAAACATCTGGAATGGGTTTTACTAAAAGACTTATAACTATCAGCGTCTCTAGTGTGTGACGGCGGCTTGCTTGGATTTGGGTAATCTATCATGTGTTGGTGACACGCTGATCATGCTCTTCGAAGGCGGCTTGCAACCGTTCTTTCCTACGCGGACCAGTCTTGAATAAGCAGGTTCGGCACGCGTTCAAATTCGCGTGTATTGTTCGTCACCAGCACACAGCCAACGGCAACTGTATTACCAGCAATTGCCGTATCATTTGCACCTATGGGGGTGCCACGTTCGGTCAAATAGCATTTTATAGCTGCGGTGGCTTCTACAGCGGCCTTATCCCAAGGTAAAACTGCGTCAACTCGCTCCATGAACTGGTCAATAATCATATTATGTTTCGGCGAGGCCTTTTTACCGATAGCACCAAAGCGAAGCTCTGCATAAGTGATTGCCGAAATAACAAGTCGGTCTTTATTTTCAACATGGCCTTGAAGCACTTTTAACAGTGTTGCAGGCTTCTCGCGCATGATAAACGAGCAAATATTGGTATCGAGCATATATACTTTTTTCAAAGCACAACCCGCCCATCTTCAATAACGTCGGTGCGGTCTACCAGAAAGTCGGAATCAGCCAAAGGTATATCAGCAAAGCTAGTCCACGTTTTACGGGCTGGACGCAATACCAGCGCGTCACCCTCGCGGCTAATCTCAACCTCTGCAACACCTTCAAATTCAAACTCTTTTGGAATTCGGACTGCCTGACTACGACCATTAATAAATAATGCGACTGTTTTCATAAACATGCTCCAGAGCATATTGCTTGTATATGCTAGTATAAAAATTAATCAGAATATGTCAAGCATATCATGTGGGTTTCCCGGAGCAAGATACGGGTATAAGTAAAACACAGGTTCGTCATAGCGCTAAGTCTCCCGTAGATCTGTTTCAGGTCAATTCACTCTATTATCCAACAGAGATATTCTCCACCCAAAACACTCAGCTTGATCATATACTCATCATTGAAAGATTCAGCTGTTTCGAGTTCGGTATAGTTGATCAGCCCAGTCAAGCCCAGCAATGCTAGCCAGCGGCTTGACATAGCATAGATGACGACCTCTTCAGCAGAGAAGTGGGCAAGTTCACTGGCAGGCACGTCATCAACCAGCATAGGAAAGATGGTTAGTACTGCTTCAGCGGCTATTTCACTGGGTATTTCAAGATCATCTTTTCCAAGTAGATACAGCATCATCCAACTTGTTGAGCGTATCATGTGTAGCTCTGGGTATTGGTCAATATACGCCCAGTTAAACTGGGTAAAGACAGCTCGCATCAGTTCATGAAAACACAGGTCCCATTGCTCCTTCTCAAGTACCTTTCGTCCTTTGGCCGTCAGCAGTAGCGTGCCTTTTTGAATTCGGCAGAAGCCCGCCAGGCTTGCCAGAATACGCGTGAAATGAACGGGATAGACCTCTTCCTCAGAGCGAATGTTGTGCTCCCATACAAATTTGCCGTAAGTCAGGTCTGCCGGGATTGCACTCATCATCTGCCGGGTTACTTTCAAGGGTAAGTTACCGCGTTGAGTCAGTTTGATCCCTTTGTGTTGAGCTGCTTCTGCCAATACTTTAAAAATGGCCAGAATAGGTGCGTTTTCCAGGGTCGCTGCACTGGAATTAAATTGAATCACATTCGGAGCATCAAAAGGCGAGTAGAGCAGTTGATGTAACTGATCAGGGGACATGGGTAGCTCGCCACTTGATGACATCTCTTGTTCGAGCGAGTCCATCAAAAACTGGTCAATAATGGCTTGAGCTTGCCATGGATCTTTTTTAGACAGGGTGGGCAGTAGCTGATCCAGCTCTTCTTTTACATCGAGAAAGTTTTCGTAAATCTCGTCGTGAATTAACAGTGGGCTGTATTCCAGCATCATCTGTAGACGGGTATTACAAAGCTCACTAGCAAAATAGGCTGGATCAAAGTCTTCAACACCTAACCAGTTCACTGTCTCTTCATATTCTGAGTCTGTAGGGTCTTTAAGAATTTCAATAAGATTTTCATAACCAGGAAGTCCGCCGCAATCTTCTGGTGGACAGGCGTTCTCACCGGCAAGGCACAGGATATCGGCATCATGACTGCCAATCAGTGGAAGCATTTTTTCCAGTGTGATCTGATGATCCCATGAATCGCCAAAGTCATATTCATAAGACAGGGTTTTTGCCTTGCTATGCAGCAGATCACTTAGCAATACACCGGTTTCATCAAACCAGTTATCAAAGCCTTCATCTAATGCCTGCGGTGCAGTGAAAAAGCATTTATCTTTAGTTTGAAAGACATGCAGGTGGGCATTCTGCCAACCCATGACGAGCTGAATGACGTGGTGCAGTTGGTCCAGTGTAATGTGACTTGGCAGCAGCAATCTGCGCCAGATAGAGGGTGATGATCCCTCAAGTTCAATGTGGAGTTGGTAGAGTTGGCACGCGTTTTTAGGGCTGCTCATGGGGGCGTTCGAATCTCTGTATTGTTGATTGTTGTGATATGCATTCAGCTGACAGTAGTCTTTGGTATTGGCAGCTCCTGATGCACCCTGATTTGTATGATATCTTAAAATCAGTTGGTTCTACATTAGGTTGATACACAGGGATAGCACACTCTAATTAGGTGTCCAAATTAACTATGCCACTACAAACTCGGGAGGCAAGCTGCTACTGGTCAATGCTGATATAGATTTTTAATACTAAAGCTAACAGTCATTTAGTTAAAACCACTCTAGGTACTATAATCTCCCAGCGCTCTGATTTATAACGACTCCGATATTGCTCGTCGCCGTCATCAATAAATCTATGTGCGATGATTGCAATGTCAGCTGAATCTAATCTGCCTGTTAAGGTGAAGCTTCTTGAAGTTCTGCCTAGGATTGCACCATTTTTGTCTAATATATCGTATATTTCGTTGTGCTCTGAAAAATGTAAGGGGTCGCCAGGTTTGACAGCTTTGATTCGATCATGAATGGCATGAGTAGGGTGATGACTGCCTGGATAGCCAATATCGATCTCAGCTAGTGATAGTGTTCGGTAGGTCTTTTTGAGCTCAGGTTTATAGCTTCCGTTCCATTCTACTTCTTTAATCTGAGTTCTCAAACTGCTAACGAAATGACTGTCGGTTCCTTTAAATTCACAAAGGGTTAGTGTGTTAATAGCACGTGTCATTGCGACATAATAAAGACGGCGTTCCTCTTCAACTGGCTGACCACTGACTGACCAGTCACCTTCAAGAACAGCGACATGAGGAAACTCCAAGCCTTTCGCTGAGTGCACAGTACCTAAATACAAACCAGATTTGGGCCTTTGTCTTAAATCTCTGAAATAGTCATAAAGCCAGTTGATGATTGATCCTGGCTTTAACTCAGCATCACCAAGTTCCAGTCCGAACTGTGTTACCGCTTCAGACATGAGTTTGAGCCAATTTTCTTCTGTGGAATTTCTAGCGACGAGTTCATGTAGCTGTTTCACATGTATTGGCTGGTTATCTGACTGCAAGGCGTCTATCAATGTAATAAACTCTCTATGTCGCGTCAGGGGCACGGCTCGATTTTTATCAGAAGAAAGATGATAAGGAACATTATTTTGCTCACACTATGCTTGAATTGGTTGTAAGAATTTGTGGGTTCGCGCAAGAATGGCACAATCGCTCCAGTTAGCTCCGTTCTCAATGAGCCGAGTTAGCCGTTGTAGTATGGCTTGTGCCTGAAGATTCCCTTCTTCACGATCCTCGTTGGCTAGTTGCAAGCAGACAATTTCTCCTCTCCACAGATCGAGCTTGCTCCAATCACCACCCGCAGCTTCGTGTTTTCGTGCTTTATTGATTTCAATTGGGTGATCATATTTAAGCCGACCAGCGTTTTTCTCTATCAGAAGGTTGGATGCAGATATGATGTTTTTTGTAGAGCGATAGTTTTCGATCAGATAGTGAATATCTGCTTCGTAGTCATTCTGGAATCGTTCGATATATTCATTACTGGTTTTTCGAAAAGAGTAAATGTTCTGGTCGTCATCGCCTACCGCCAGGATACAAAGCCTTTGGTCATCATCAAGATTTCGGCCTGCTAAAGCTGAAATCAACTGGTATTGAAGTTCATCAATATCCTGGTATTCATCTACCAAAATATATCGGTAGCCACGTAAGACTTGCTCCCTTAAATCATTATCATCTTCGCTTCGGGCCGTCTTTATTCCGCCACCAAGCATGTTTATCGCATCTTCCAGAACAGCAGCTAATCTAGCTTCATCTACATTTTCATCACGATTGAAGCGTACACCGGTTAGCCTCATGGCCATAGAGTGATAGGTCATGACCGTGACGCCAAAAGAATCCCTTCCTACGAGTGATTGAATTCTTTCACGAATTTCGTTGGCGGCATGGCGATTGAAAGCCAACACAACTATAGCCGTGGCGGGAGCCCTAAGGACCCTTAGTAAATAGGCGACTCGATGAACAATAACTCTTGTTTTTCCTGACCCCGGCCCCGCAAGAATCAATCTGTTTTTTTCTTGGTCATCAACCACTATGTCCCGCTGATTTTTGCTTAGCGGATCAACAATTTTTTTCCAAGAGTCCTCACTGGTGGCTCTTTTAAGTATGGCTTCTTTTTTGCCAAAGTAGGTTTGGATAAATTTATCCTTACTCCAACTGAAATAATTAAGCACCAAATCGAGTGCTGCAGCCATTTCCTTCAATGCTTTAGATGCATACTCTTGCATTACGTGAACTTGAATCAGCTTTTCGCGATAATGTTCATCAAGCTTGGTAAAATCATCCTTGATATAACGGTTCTTTTCAGGGTTGACCTCAATGGTCATTGCTCTCCTCATTACCGTCATGCCATGGTTTAGTGTCAGTATGTGTTGTTGGTGCATATACAACAGCACATGCTCAACGGCCTTTCTGCGTTGGCTGGCTTTAATTGAGTTTCCTAGAAGCAAATCAGTATCAATTGCCGCTTCAAGATCACCAAAGGTGGTTTTCACTAAAGCATCTGCGCTGCGTATACCCTGTGGTAGCGTTGAAATCAAATAGCGGAGTAATATATCTGCAATCTCACGCCTCTTTTGACCTAGGCCTGATACTTGTCGCCATGTCATACCTCCTAAGATACGCAACTTTAGATAGTCATTATTGAGCTTTTTGAAATCGAAAGTACTTCGATGATTGCCCTGCACAGAGCTATCACGTGACAGGCTTTTTAGCAGATTAAAAACCTTCACAGGGTTTAAATTTTCCAATTCAGTACGGTGGCGTAATTCACTGGTTAATTCAGATATAGATATGTCTTGCCAATCACCTTCTTCGGCATGAGGTGCCTGTTCGGATAGTAGTTCAAAGAGTGCTTTCTCAAGTTTTAGTGTTTCGTCTAGACGCTCACTAGAAGGTGTTGAAACGCCATATCTCAGAAACATAGTGATCTGAGAGTCGTTAACGAGAATACCTAACGTTTCAAGCTGTTTAAGGTCAGATATTACCTCGTCAGTGGTGGCACCGGTTAGCTTTACCAGTTCATCAGTACTTATTCTCTGGTCATCTTCTGCATATCGTAAAAAACGTAAAATAGCTTCAAGTTCTTTTCGCTTTCTAACAGACAGGTTGGCTCGGTCTAGTAAAGGGCTCTGCTTCTCTTCAGGTAAAGTGAGTTTTGCAGGAAAAATCCGAGTTACGTTTAAGTCCCTGCTAAGATAGTTACCTCTTTCTAACCAGGATACTGCCGTAATAACCTTGGTCTCAGAGTCCCTTTCATCGCTGTCAAAACTCGTGTTAACGCTCTCATCTTGAAGAATCTCACCGGCTGTTATGACCAGCGCTTCACCACGCTTTCGACTTTCATTCCTAAGTTTTCGGTAAATCTGCTGAATGTCTCGGAAGCTAATGCGGGATCTTTCAGTGAGTCCGAATTGAGCTTCTATATCATCTGGATCATAGAGCAGTACACATCTGGCAGATTGTTCATCACGGCCAGCGCGGCCTGCTTCTTGTAGATAATTTTCTAAGGATCCCGGTATATCTGCATGGATAACCAGACGAACATCTGCTTTATCAACACCCATTCCAAATGCATTTGTTGCGACAATAATCTGCAAGTCACCTTCTTTGAAAGCATCTTGGATGTCCTTTTTTTCGTTGGGTTCTAGTCCAGCATGATAGTGCTTGCAGCCCCATTCTTGGCTTTCGATAAACTCAGCAAAATTTTCTGCTCTTTTTCGGCTGGAAACGAATACAACAGCGCCACCTTGCTCCGTCGACAAGTGCTCGTCTAGCAATTCGAGAATAAGTCGTTGCTTCTCATGTTTTTGACAAGGCAGTACGTCAAATGAAAGGTTATTTCTTTCGTGCGTTCCGATGAATTCCTTAAACTCTATGTTCAATATCTCTCGAAAATGGGTACGGATATCCTCTAACACATCAAGCTTTGCGGTGGCGGTAAAGCAGCCGATTGGGGCTAATGGTTTGTCTTGGGTGAATTCTTTGATAAAGCGGGCGGCATACAAGTAATCTGGGCGGAAGTCATGCCCCCATTTTGATAAGCAGTGCGCCTCATCAAAAATCCAAGCGCCTACTTGTCTTTGTGAGATTGCATTACGGAAGGCTTTATTCCTGAACTGTTCGGGTGAAACCAATAGAATTCCGATATCGCCCATTTGTATTTTTTCTAAAACATCTCCGCGCTCAGGCATCGTCAACATGCCGTTCAGAGTAGCAGCACACTCAATATGCTTACTTAGTAACCCATCAACTTGTACTGGTCAACTAAAACCGGACACTTTTCTCAGCTCGTTTTCATAGTCCACCGGTGACCGATCACCGTTGGCCGTATGTAATCTTTCCAGGTTGTAATAATGCATGTACGCCGCTACATCATTCCTCATATGCGCTCGTGTGGGCTGTGGTATTTTTAGCAGCCAGTCATGCTTCAGGCTTCCAAAGAAGCGTTCT
>NZ_JRLB01000110.1 GCF_000764495.1 Nitrincola sp. A-D6 | reverse complement strand
AACCGTGTACGTACAAGCAGTGGGAGCCGTTTTAATACGGTGACTGCGTACCTTTTGTATAATGGGTCAGCGACTTACTTTCAGTGGCAAGCTTAACCGAATAGGGGAGGCGTAGGGAAACCGAGTCTTAATAGGGCGTTTAGTCGCTGGGAGTAGACCCGAAACCGGGCGATCTATCCATGGGCAGGTTGAAGGTTGAGTAACATCAACTGGAGGACCGAACCGACTACCGTTGAAAAGTTAGCGGATGACCTGTGGATCGGAGTGAAAGGCTAATCAAGCCCGGAGATAGCTGGTTCTCCTCGAAAGCTATTTAGGTAGCGCCTCATGTCTCACTCTGGGGGGTAGAGCACTGTTTCGGCTAGGGGGTCATCCCGACTTACCAACCCGATGCAAACTCCGAATACCCAGAAGTGCAATCATGGGAGACACACGGCGGGTGCTAACGTCCGTCGTGAAAAGGGAAACAACCCAGACCGCCAGCTAAGGTCCCAAAATCTAAGTTAAGTGGGAAACGATGTGGGAAGGCTCAGACAGCTAGGAGGTTGGCTTAGAAGCAGCCACCCTTTAAAGAAAGCGTAATAGCTCACTAGTCGAGTCGGCCTGCGCGGAAGATTTAACGGGGCTCAAACTTAGTACCGAAGCTGCGGATGCGTGCACTTCACTTAAGTACACACAAGCGATTGTCGGGCGCGAAGCGCACGACCAAGCGCCCCCCGAACGTTGAGTCGGGTGAGGAGTGTAAATTAAGTGTATTTAAGGAAGTGCACGCATGGTAGAGGAGCGTTGTGTAAGCCGTTGAAGCGAAAGCCGGGAGGCATCGTGGAGGTATCACAAGTGCGAATGCTGACATAAGTAACGATAAGACGAGTGAAAAACTCGTCCGCCGGAAGACCAAGGTTTCCTATCCAATGTTAATCAGGGTAGGGTGAGTCGGCCCCTAAGGCGAGGCAGAAATGCGTAGTCGATGGGAAACGGGCTAATATTCCCGTACCGGCTGTAACTGCGATGGGGAGACGGAGAAGGCTAGGCCAGCATGGTGATGGTTATCCATGTTTAAGGGTGTAGGCTGAGTGAGTAGGCAAATCCGCTCACTTAAGGCTGAGACTTGATGACGAGACTCGTATGAGTTGAAGTGGTTGATGCCAAGCTTCCAGGAAAATCCTCTAAGCTTCAGGTTACAGACGACCGTACCCCAAACCGACACAGGTGGTCAGGTTGAGAATACCAAGCGCTTGAGAGAACTCGGGTGAAGGAACTAGGCAAAATGGTGCCGTAACTTCGGGAGAAGGCACGCCGATGAAGGTGAAGGACTAGCTCCGTAAGCTTTTGTCGGTCGAAGATACCAGGTGGCTGCGACTGTTTATTAAAAACACAGCACTCTGCAAACACGAAAGTGGACGTATAGGGTGTGACGCCTGCCCGGTGCCGGAAGGTTAATTGATGGGGTTATCTTCGGAGAAGCTCTTGATCGAAGCCCCGGTAAACGGCGGCCGTAACTATAACGGTCCTAAGGTAGCGAAATTCCTTGTCGGGTAAGTTCCGACCTGCACGAATGGCGTAACGATGGCCACACTGTCTCCACCCGAGACTCAGTGAAATTGAACTCGCTGTGAAGATGCAGCGTACCCGCGGCTAGACGGAAAGACCCCGTGAACCTTTACTATAGCTTCACAGTGGACTTTGAATTTGTTTGTGTAGGATAGGTGGGAGGCTTAGAAGCGTGGACGCTAGTCTGCGTGGAGCCAACCTTGAAATACCACCCTGGCAACTTTGAGGTTCTAACTTAGATCCATTATCTGGATTGAGGACATTGTGTGGTGGGTAGTTTGACTGGGGCGGTCTCCTCCCAAAGAGTAACGGAGGAGCACGAAGGTACCCTCAGGCTGGTCGGAAATCAGCCAATGAGCGCAAGAGTAGAAGGGTGCTTGACTGCGAGACAGACACGTCGAGCAGGTGCGAAAGCAGGTTCTAGTGATCCGGTGGTTCTGAATGGAAGGGCCATCGCTCAACGGATAAAAGGTACTCCGGGGATAACAGGCTGATACCGCCCAAGAGTTCACATCGACGGCGGTGTTTGGCACCTCGATGTCGGCTCATCACATCCTGGGGCTGAAGCCGGTCCCAAGGGTATGGCTGTTCGCCATTTAAAGTGGTACGCGAGCTGGGTTTAGAACGTCGTGAGACAGTTCGGTCCCTATCTGCCGTGGGCGTTTGAGATTTGAGAAGAGTTGCTCCTAGTACGAGAGGACCGGAGTGAACGAACCTCTGGTGTTCCGGTTGTCACGCCAGTGGCATTGCCGGGTAGCTACGTTCGGACAGGATAACCGCTGAAAGCATCTAAGCGGGAAGCCCCCTTCAAGATGAGATCTCACTGGGCCCTTGAGGCCCCTAAAGAGTCGTCCGAGACCAGGACGTTGATAGGCAGGGTGTGTAAGCGTTGTAAGGCGTTGAGCTAACCTGTACTAATGGCTCGTGAGGCTTGACCATATAACGCCCAAGGCGTTTGGTTGGTGGGCTGGTAACAGAAGATCGCTACGCGGTTGACGCTTGTAGCGCTACAAGACACTGAATAATCTATTTCAAAGCAGTCCGAGTTGTTCCAGTTTTGTCTGGCGACCATAGAGACGTGGAACCACCTGATCCCATCCCGAACTCAGTAGTGAAACGCGTCATCGCCGATGGTAGTGTGGGGTCTCCCCATGTGAGAGTAGGTCATCGCCAGGCACTTAATATAAAAGAAAGGGTCACCCATCAGGGTGGCCCTTTTTTTTAYTATATTTGCTAGTTGAGCTACTCGCACATGGGGCCATGCGACAAAAGCGCGTAGCGCGTTGAACGTCGGCGCTAGCGACGACGGCCCCGAAGCGCAAGGCGCTGAGTGGGTGAGGGCGAAGCCCGAATAACGTAGGTCATCGCCAGGCACTTAATACTTAAAAAACCCCTGTCACTTCGTGCCAGGTGTTTTATTGGGGTTTTATCAGTGAAAAATATTTCGTGCTTCGTGCTCATGACTCTTGTGGTTAAAAGCAGTTAGCGCGTTGTTAAGAGTTAAATACCATAGTCCTGACGATATTGACGGATAGCTGCAAGCTCTGCCGGTTGGCTACCCAGCTCTTCCAGGTATTCAATTAACTGCGCCAGGGTGATTATGCTGATAACAGGAATAGCAAAATCGCGCTCCACTTCCTGGATTGCCGATAGCTCCGCACGGCCTTTTTCCTGACGATCCAGGGCAATCAAAACTCCAGCAGGTTGTGCATTGGCCCGCTCAAGAATCGCCATGACCTCGCGTATGGCCGTGCCTGCGGTAATTACATCATCAATTATCAATGTCCGTCCTTTCAGTTCAGCCCCACCAGTGATCCGCCTTCACCATGGTCTTTGGCTTCCTTACGGTTAAAGACATAGGGAACGTCGCGTTGGTGTTCTCCTGCAAGCGCTACAGCCGTGGTAGCGGCGAGAGGTATGCCTTTATAGGCCGGTCCGAAGAGTAGATCATATTCCACACCTGACTGCTGCAGTGCTGCTGCATAAAAGTGCCCCAGCTTACGCAGCGCTTCACCGGTACAGAATAGGCCAGCATTAAAAAAATAGGGGCTTACACGACCTGATTTCAGAGTGAATTCACCAAATTTTAGTACTTGGGTTTCAATGGCAAACTTGATGAATTCGCGTTGATAATCGTGCATAGGTAATCCGCTGGGTCTGAGTTAAAAGAAGTGTTAATGATAACCCTGTAGGGTTCACTGATCCATTAAGTTGCATAGTATAAATTTCTTTTTCGGCCTGTTACCGATACAATCTACGACTTAATACCAATAACATTAAACCTGCTCAACGGAGCCGCCCTAATATGCGCGTGATTTCTTTCAATACTGAAGGTATTGAACAAGCCGCTGACAAAGGATTCTTTGACTGGATGGTGAAACAGGATGCGGACGTAGTTTGTCTGCAGAGCCTCCGTGCTAAAGAGTACCAACTGGATGCGGATCGTTACCACCCTGAAGGTTACCATGCCTATTTCTTTGATGCGTTTGAGGATGGCTTTAGTGGTGTCGCTATTTACACTCGCCATGTACCCAAAGCTATCATGACTGGATTGGGGTTTGAGCAGTGTGATTTCAATGGACGCTTTATTCAGGCCGATTTTGACAAGTTCAGTATTTCTTCACTGACGATTCCATCAGGGCTAAAAAGTGATCAGGACCAGGCTGCTAAAATGGAGTACCTGGATCTGTTTATGGGTCACTTGAAAAAGACCTTGCGCAAGCGTCGTGATTTTATTTTCACTGGTACCTTTAATATTGCCCACAAACCAATCGATCTAAGTAATTGGTATGTAAATCAGCGTGTATCCGGCTTTTTGGCTGAAGAGCGCATCTGGATCGAAGAGATGTTCGGTGACCTTGGGTTTGTCGATGCTTTCCGTCAAGTGAATAAAGCAGACCGGCAATACACCTGGTGGCCTGAGTATAACCGTGCCTGGAAGCTTAACGAAGGTGCGCGTCTGGATTATCAGATTACCACGCCAAATCTACGCAAGACGATTAAGGAAGTGTCAATCTATAAAGATGAACGCTTTTCCGGACATGCTCCACTGATCATTGATTACGATCTGGATTTCTGAGCTAAACCGGCCCCGCCGTACAAGCGGGGCCAAACAATGCCTGGCTCAGCTGTTCTTTAGAACCGCTTGCTGGATCTCATTGATTTCTGCAATGCCTTTGCGTGCAAGATTGAGCATGGCATTCAGTTCTTCCTGAGAGTAGGGTGCTGCTTCAGCGGTTCCCTGCACCTCGATAAAACCACCAGCTTCAGTCATCACCACATTCATGTCCGTTTCAGCGACAGAGTCTTCTTCGTAGTTTAAGTCCAGTACCGGCTCGCCCTTACAAATACCAACCGACACAGCGGCAATAAGCTGTTTAAATGGATTACCTTTTACAGCACCATTTTTATCCTTGCGAAGAAACTCAATGGCATCGGCCAGTGCCACACAGGCGCCACTGATAGCTGCAGTACGGGTGCCGCCATCTGCCTGAATCACATCACAATCAATGGTGATGGTATTCTCGCCCAGCTTTTTCAAATCTATAGCCGCACGCAATGAGCGGCCGATCAGACGCTGAATCTCGATAGTACGTCCGGATTGCTTACCCCGGCTGGCTTCACGATCATTGCGGGTGTTAGTGGCTCGGGGCAGCATGCCATATTCAGCTGTTATCCAGCCTGAACCTGACCCACGCAGAAATCGGGGAACACCACGTTCAACACTGGCGGTACAAAGCACTTTGGTGTCACCGAACTCAACCAGTACAGAGCCTTCGGCATGACGGGTGTAATTCCGGGTCATTTTGATTTCGCGTAGTTGATCAGGCTGACGCCCTCCCGGACGGAGTTTATTCAGACCGAGACCTTTCAACTGATCTGACAAAGTTGAGCTCATTGTATCCCCTTGCTTGGCCGGCACCTGATAGAGTCATGGCACCAAGGCTGTTAATATAAGTCTAACCTGTGATTTTAGTCGAGATTGAGCCAAGATGACACGAAGCATGACCGCTTTTGCGGCCTTAAGTGACACATCCACTGAAACAGAGCTGAAATGGGAGCTACGTTCCGTTAACAGTCGTTACCTGGAAATGCATTTCCGCTTGCCAGATAGCTACCGTGATCTGGAGCCACATCTGCGTGAGCGCCTGAGAGCCCATTTAAATCGAGGCAAAGTGGAAATATCCCTGCGTGTTCAGGCGCAACTGAGTGATGCGCAGTTAAGCGTTGATAATGCGCTGGTGCAATCCCTGTTGTCAGCTATAGAGCGCGTAGAGACGCATCTTCAGGCCTCTACGGCACTGTCTCCTCTGGAACTACTCAAATGGCCTGGTGTGCTGAAACAGCAAGAATATCAGCAAGTGCCGGATAGCGATGTTCTGGCATTGTTTGATCAGGCACTGGCATCCCTCTGCGAAGGTCGTCTTCGTGAAGGAGAAAAGCTTTGTGTGATGATAGAGCAGCGCCTGGATGCCATCGCTTCAATACTGGCTGAGCTACGTCAGCAGCTACCGCAGCTACTGGCACGACAAACAGCCGCGTTGCAGGAGCGTATCGGTAAGCTGATCAGCGATACCGATCCAGCTCGTGTCGAGCAGGAAGTGGTTCTGCTGATCCACAAAGCCGATGTTGAAGAAGAGCTGGACCGACTTGATGCGCACCTCAGCGAAGTCCGTCGTGTACTGAAAACGTCTGAGCCGATGGGGCGGCGGCTGGATTTTCTGATGCAAGAGCTAAACCGCGAAGCAAACACCCTGTCATCCAAATCGATTGCTATCCTGTCTACTCAGGCGGCTATTGATCTTAAGGTGCTGATTGAACAGATGCGAGAGCAGATCCAGAATATCGAATGAGTCTATATGCTTGCAGGCTGTGGATTTAGGCGCATCATGTATCTAATATATGCAGTCAGGCAGACTATGCCACGTTGAATATACATCAAAGCAAGTTTCAAAACAGGACAGCCCAATGAATACCCCAGGTACGCTCTATATCATTTCAGCACCGTCCGGTGCGGGTAAAACCAGTTTAGTCAAAGCGCTTCTGGATAGAGATGCCGGTGTGCGTGTTTCCGTGTCACATACTACTCGTGCTGCTCGTGAGGGTGAGGTGGATGCTCGGGATTATAATTTTGTCAGTCATGAAAGCTTCGATGAAATGATCGGGTTGGGGCAGTTTTTGGAATATGCTGAGGTGTTCGGCAATAAATACGGTACCTCTCAGACCTGGGTGAAGGATCAGTTGGCTGATGGGGTGGATGTGATTCTGGAAATTGATTGGCAGGGAGCCCAGCAGGTGCGCCGTTTGATGCGGGGTGCCGTGTCAGTGTTTATCCTGCCGCCAGGCCGTCAGGCACTGGAACAGCGCCTCAAAGGGCGGGGTCAGGATGACGAATCAGTGATCGCGCTGAGAATGTCTAAGGCTGTTGATGAGATGAGCCATTATCCTGAGTTTGATTATGTTATAATCAACGATGATTTTGACCAGGCCCTTGAAGAACTACACAGTGTGTTCATCGCCAGGCGCTTAAGACAGGATGCTCAGCAGATAAAACATGCTGGCTTGTTGTCTGAACTCTTGTCGTGATACTGGTCATTTCGTAAACTATCGCATCTTTTTTGCCCCGAATCCTGAGGTTGGTATGGCCCGAGTAACTGTTGAAGATTGTCTTGATAATTTAGAAAACCGTTTTGAGCTGGTAATGGTAGCGTCAAAACGTGCGCGTCAGTTGGCTATAGGCGGTAAAGATCCCAAGGTTGAATGGGAAAATGATAAGCCACCGTTGTGGCGCTACGGGAAATCAGTGCAGGATTGATTGATCGTTCAGTGCTTGAAGATGCCGACGAGTTCTGATTCTTCCAATTACTTCACTTATGCGGCATCATCTTGGCAGGGCAGTTATTTTTTCTGAATAGCTGGTCTGAATACGGGAGGGGTGATGCCGACAATTGACGATCTTTCTCAGCGTCTGACTGAATATCTTGATCCGAACCAGATTAATTTGGTGCGGCGTGCCTATTATTACGCTGAGCAAGCCCATGATGGACAACGTCGTAAAAGCGGCGAACCCTATGTCACCCATCCACTGGCTGTAGCCTCCATTCTTGCCAGCATGCACATGGATCATCCGAGCTTGATGTCGGCCATGCTGCACGATGTGATTGAAGATACCGATATTAGCTATCAGGGTATTTCCGAGCAGTTTGGACAGTCCGTCGCTGATATTGTCGACGGCGTATCTAAACTGACCCACCTCGAGTTTGAGACCCGAGCCGAAGCCCAGGCGGAAAATTTCCAGAAAATGGTGTTGGCGATGGCGGAAGATATCCGTGTGATCATCGTCAAACTATCTGACCGGCTGCATAACATGCGCACCCTGGGCGCTATGCCAGCGGAAAAACAACGCCGTATAGCGCGTGAAACCCTCGATATTTATTCTCCGGTTGCCGCGCGTTTAGGTATGCGTGATCTGCAGGTGGAGCTGGAAGATCTGGCCTTCCAGGCGTATTACCCGATGCGGGCCAAGTATATTCGCCGTGCCGTAGTGAAGGCGCGAGGTCAGCGCAAGGATGTTATTTCAAGTATTGAGAAATCCATTGATAATCGCTTAAAAATGGAAGGACTGGTCGGTTCGGTTGTTGGGCGTGAAAAACACCTCTACAGCATCTATAAAAAAATGAAAACTCAGCGCAAAGCCTTCGTTGATATTATGGATGTGTTTGCGTTTCGTATCGTTACCGAAACTGTGGATGACTGTTACCGCATACTTGGAGCGGTACACAACCTGTATAAGCCGGTTCCTGGCCGCTTCAAAGACTATATTGCAATCCCTAAGGCAAACGGCTATCAGTCATTACATACTGATCTGTTTGGTGCCAAGGATATCACCATCGAAGTGCAGATACGCACCCGCGAAATGGATGCGGTTGCCAGCCAGGGTATCGCCGAGCACAGCCACTATAAAGTATACGGTGATTCAGACAGTGCGGTAGGTTCTTATAACCGTGCACGTAAGTGGGTAAAGGGTCTGCTTGAAATGCAGGAGCGGGCTGGTGATTCGATGGAATTCATTGAGCACGTGAAAAAAGACCTGTTCCCGGATGAGGTGTATGTATTTACGCCGAAAGGACGCATTCTTGAGCTGCCGAAGGGCGCGACGCCAGTAGATTTTGCTTATGCTGTACACACAGATGTAGGCAACTCCTGCGTGTCTTGTCGGATAGATCGGCGTTTGGCGCCGTTATCGCAACCACTTGAAAGCGGCCAGACGGTTGAAGTGGTTACGACACCTCGTGCGCAGCCGAATATGGCCTGGTTGAATTTTGTGGTAACCGGTAAAGCCCGATCCAGCATTCGGCATTTTCTTAAAAACCAGCAACGTCATGAATCTGTTGAGCTGGGGCGTCGCCTGTTGAATCAATTCCTGAGTAATTATGGCACCAGTTTGGAATATGTCGATTCAGAAAAGCTGACAGCGCTGCTGCAGGAAGCGGAGTTGGTGTCGCTGCAGGACTTGCTGGAAGATATAGGTATGGGTAATCGCATGGCTTACGTGGTCGCACGCCGCCTCAGGCCAGAGGGTGGTGACGAAGAGCCAGTACAGGCGGCTAACGGCAAACCCATAGCCATCAAGGGTGTTGAAGGGGTCGTGTTACAATATGCACGCTGCTGCCATCCGCTTCCGGGCGATACGATTGTTGGCTATTTAAGTGCCGGAAAGGGGATGGTGGTACATCGGACAGATTGCAGTAATCTGGGAGCTTTACGTGATGATCCAGAGCGCTGCATCTATCTTGAGTGGTCGGGTAGTGATGCAGATGAATACCCGGTGGTATTGCTGTTGGAGGTGGAGTCGCAGCGCGGTATTATTGCCAACCTGGCCTCAGCCGTTAGTCAGGCGGGTGCTAATTTGCTGAAAATCGATAGCGGTGAACATGAAGGCGAGATTTATAAGGTTCAAATGGACTTGGCGGTGAGTAACCGAGTGCATCTGGCTGGGGTCATCAGGAAACTGCGTCGTCTAAGGGCCGTGTTAAAAATAACCCGCCCTTGATCTGTCTCAGGCATCTTGAAACTGTTTTTCTGCACGGTTTTTGGCAACCTTGTCCGGGTCATACACACGGCCATTCATAAACAGGTAGACACCGTGTGGCAAAGTCTGAGCCAAGGCAACGGCACCCCCTAAATTAAACTCTGCATCGGTTTGTTTGCACAAAGCGGGCAGCATCGCACCGGTTAGAATAACGGTTTTTCCCGGGATGCCTTTCAGCTGTTGTGCCGTTAGTATCATGGTATCCGTGCCGTGTGTAATCACCAGATGCTCAGCGGATGAATCGGCTACTGTCTGATAGATGAGTTCACGATCCGCATCGGTTAGCTCCAGGCTGTCTTTGCGCAGCAAGCTGGTTACTTCCCAGCTCAGGTTTGGGTTGATGCTGTGAAGGATTGTTTCAGCTGCTGGATCACCGATGCTGAATTCACTCAGTGCATCAAAATAAATTTTATCGAAGGTGCCACCGGTGGTGATGATCTGAAGATGCATGTTGATTCCGTATAACTTGTAGTGAATTGGTTTGGTTTTTTTCAGCTTCTGTTACACTAGCTTAAATAATAAACAGATTATTACAATCATGAAGGGGTAGTAAATTGTCTGTCGGTGCGAGACCGTTAGGTCATGTTGAGCAAAATGTGGTCAGAATTGCCCTGGTGCATGATAAGCAGGGAAAAGCCTTGGTATTGGTTCCCGCCCATGCATTGTTGAATCTGGCATCCCTCTGGCGTTTGACTGGACGTCAATTACAACCGGTCAGCTGTGGTGATGCCCAGCGCTTTTTTACCCAGGATGGACTCAAAACACCTTGGGGGCAACAGCAGTTAATGGAGTTGCCGTTGATTGTTGATAGTGCTGTTGATCAGAAGCAAAAAGCCGAGCTTTGGGAGCCTTATACCGGGCTCAGGTTCAAAGCACGTGAAGAGTGGCTGCAAAAATCTGAACATACAGGCCCTTTGGGCCTGACCTCTGAACTTATCCGTGAACATACACCTCAGCAAAGTGATGCTGAAGCAATCACCCGGGCACTGGAGCATTTTTCGGCGCTGCGTGTGCGCCAGCGTTTGGAAGACACCCTCAGTCTGCCAGGTTTCAGTCAAACCACGCGAAAGCTGATTATGCTGCGCAGTGATCCCAACGCAAATATTGATGACCTGCTCAAGGTAATCAAGTTGGATGCGCCTGTTTGTGCTCAGGTCATGAGCTGGGCTGCATCACCTTATTATGCGGCACCCGGCAAGGTTGAGTCAGTCGAAGATGCGGTTATTCGTGTATTGGGTTTTGATCTGGTGATCAATCTGGCGCTGGGTGTGGCGATGGGACGGATCATGAGCTCCCGGATAATATGCTCAGAGGTGGAACTCCTTTCTGGTTTCAGTCAGTTTCACTGGCTGTTTTTGCGGATCACCTGGCCCGCTTGGTGCAGAGTGATGTGCAGCCTAAACCCGGTCTGATATACCTTTCCGGTTTGCTGCATAACTTTGGTTATTTGCTGCTATCCCATCTTTTTCCAGCTCAGTTTTCCACGCTATCACGCTATATCGAAGCCAATCCGCATCTGTCCTATACGTTGGTAGAGCAACAGGTATTACGCCTGACGCGGGAGCAGGTTGGGGCTTGGTTGCTGGAAAACTGGTCTTTGCCTGAGCCTGTATGTGTAGCTGTCAGGCGTCAGAATGAACCGGGCTACACCGGTAAGTTTGCGGAGTACCCGCAACTCATCAGTGTTGCCAGTCGGATTCTGCGAGAGCTTGGCTACTGTGATGGTCCGGTTGAGCCTGTTTCTGCAAGTGATTTAGTGCGTGTAGGCTTAACCCCTGAGTTGAAAGAGATGGCTGTTGAAGCCTTTTTAAATAGCCAGGAACAGTTACAAGAGCTGACCCGACTATTTGCACATTCAGAGGCTGAGTGAGTTTTTACTCAGCCTCCAGTTGTGCTTCATGCTCTTCCAGCTTCTCCAATAACTCCATCCATTGAAGTTCACTGCTTTCCAGTGCTTGTTTGAAATCAGTCTGACGCTGCAACAGGCTTTTCAATTCATCTTTGCGTTCGGCTGTATAGATATCCGCATCCGCTAGCCGTGACTCAATGTCGCTTAGCTCGCTACTAATGCGTGCCACTTCCTGCTCCAGTCTTTCTGCCTGTTTTCGCAGGGGGCGAAGAGCGGCACGCTGCTCTGCCTGCAGACGCTTGAGCTCTTTACGTTCAGTCGCGCTGAGTGAGCGGGATTCGGTTGAGCGAGCTGGGCCGTTATCTGTATTTTGCTGGCGTCGGTATTGCCCCAGCCAGTTCTGATAGTCATCCAGATCACCGTCAAATATTTGAACCTGCCATCGGCAACCAGCAGAAAGGAATCCACGGTATTACGCAACAGGTGGCGGTCATGTGATACGAGAATCAGGCTGCCTTCAAAGGTTTGCAAAGCCAGTGTCAGCGCATGACAGACTTCAAGGTCAAGGTGATTGGTAGGTTCATCAAGTAACAGCAGGTTTGGACGTTGCCAGCCGATCAATGCCAAGGCTACGCGGGCTTTTTCACCACCGGAGAAGCGTGCGACGGGTTCCAGAGCCTTGTCTCCGACAAAATCAAAGCTGCCTAAAAAATCCCGTATTGACTGATCTGTCGCCTTGGGTGACAAACGTTGAATATGTAAAAAAGGTGAAGCGCCGGGGTCCAGGGCTTCAAGTTGATGCTGGGCAAAATAGCCGATTTTGAGGTGTTCTCCAGCAACCAGTTGCCCGGAAAGTGGTTGCAAGTTCCCCGTTAGGTTTTGATCAAGGTGGACTTCCCTGCGCCGTTGGGGCCTAGCAAACCGATGCGCTCCCCGGGTGCCAGCGAGAGAGACAGTTTTTGCAGCACAGGTGTACCAGCATATCCCATGACTACATCTTGAAGTGACAAGAGCGGTGTTGACGTTTTATCACTGCTTTTGAACTCAAAAGTGAACGGGCTATCGATATGCGCGGGTGAAAGCTGCTCCATGCGTTCCAGCTCTTTCAGACGACTTTGTGCCTGTTTGGCTTTAGTGGCTTTGGCGCGAAAGCGACGCACAAAGTTTTCAATATGGCTGATGCGTTCCTGTTGTTTCTCGAAGGCGGCCTGCTGCTGTGATAAGCGTTCTGACTTGGCACGTTCAAACGCAGTGTAGTTGCCTTTGTACAGGGTAAGCTGTTGTGCTGACATGTGCACAATATGGCCAATGACATTGTCGAGAAAGTCGCGATCATGCGAAATCAGTAATAGTGTTCCCTGGTAACTGTTTAACCACTGCTCCAGCCAGAGTGTGGCATCCAGATCCAGGTGGTTAGTTGGTTCATCCAGTAGCAGTATATCTGAACGGCACATCAGTGCGCGTGCCAGGTTCAGGCGGATCCGCCAGCCTCCAGAAAAGGACGAGACTGATTTGTCAGAGTCTTCGGGTTTGAATCCCAGACCGTTAAGCAGTTGGTGAGCACGTGCTTCGGCACGGTAGCCGTCAATACTCTCAAGTTCGGCATGAAGCTCGCCGGCACGGCTCGGATTATGACCCGCTTCGGCTTGCTGTAATTGCTGCTGAATACGGCGCAGTTCCTGGTCGCCATCTAACAGAAAATCCAGTGCACGACGCTCACTCGCAGCAACCTCCTGGGCCATATGTGACAGAGTGGCTGACGCTGGGATTTTCAGGTCGCCGGTATCGGCTTGCAACTGGCCAAGCAGTAGCTGGAACAGGCTGGATTTGCCCACACCGTTACTGCCAATAATACCGACCTTCCAACCATGATGCAGGGTCAGGTTGGTGTGATCGAGGAGCCGCGTTGTGCCGCGTTGTATGCTAAGGTTAGTCATCTGAATCATGACGGGATTTTAGCATAGAATGCAGCTGGACAATCCACTCTGGCGTTATGCGCTTAGGGTTTATTCGCAACCTTCCGTTGAGCCGGCTTGTCTGGCTGCTCAGGCCGCTGGTTTGCATGTCAATACACTGATGTTGTGCTGCTGGCTGGCTACCCAAGGCGAAGTTTATCAGACTGAAGATTATGCCCGTGTTTGTAGCTTATGGCGCGATCCAGTGTTGCTGCCATTGCGGCGAATACGCTATCAGGTAAGAGAACTGCATGAGCAATGCGCAGGGATGCAGGTGTGTTACGAGCAATTGAAGCAGGCCGAACTTGCCGCTGAGCAGGTCGAGCTTGCCTGGTTGTGGCAAGTGCATCAGGAGCGGGCGTTGCCAGCTGCAGCTCGCTGTGCAGCAGATAGATCACCCGAGATGTTGGCGCGGCAGAATATAGCCCGTTACCTGAATGCCGTTGATCTGAACGCAACGACTCAGATCGACTGCTGTAATCAGTTGGTCGATGTGGTTTTGGCTTGCCACTGGTAAATTACTGAACTTTGACGTTAAATGTTCGACTAACAGTTACACTGTTAATGTCTAACAGCTTATACAAATCGATAGGATGGGATTATGAAAAAAATTGCACTGGCAGTGATGATGGCCGGTAGTGTTAGTCTGGCGCAGGGGCTGCATGCGCAGGCATTGGAAACAGATGAGCAGAAGTTAAGTTACAGTTTGGGTGTCATGATCGGTGAGAATATTCTGATTCAGGACTTCCAGACACTGGATACCGAAGCGTTTCGCCAGGGTATTGATACAGTTTATGGTAACCAAGAGGCCCTGATGACGCCGGAAGAAATCATGGCGACCATGCAGGAGTTTCAGCAGCAGCAAATGCAAGCGCAGCAGGCTGCTCTCGCCGAAATTTCTGAAGAAAACCTAAAAAAAGGTCAGGCTTTTCTGGAGGAGAATGCTAAGAAGTCCGGTGTTACCACAACGGACTCCGGGCTACAGTATGAGCAGCTAGAAGCCGGTAATGGTGCATCGCCGACTGCCAGTGATGTGGTTAAAGTGCATTATCGCGGCAACCTGGTTGATGGCACTGAATTTGACAGCTCCTATGCACGTGGTGAGCCAGTGTCTTTCCCGCTGAACGGCGTGATTGGTGGTTGGACCGAAGGCTTGCAGTTGATGAAAACTGGAGAGAAAGCGCGTCTGGTTATACCTGCCGATCTCGCTTACGGTGCCAATGGTATGGGTAATGCTATAGGCCCAAATGAGACGTTAGTGTTTGAAGTTGAGTTAATTGAAGTTAACCCGGAAATGGATAACTAATACAGCATTTAAAATAATATAGCCTGGTCAGCTTGTCTGCCGGGCTATTTTGTATTTTATCTTAGTTCATTCAACAGGCCATTAGAGCCAACCGCAACCAGCCCTTCACTATGGCTTGAAAAGCCAACTGCGTAGACGCCCGTTTGTACCGGTCCCATATGCCCGCGTTGTGCAACACGCCAACTGCGAAGATGCTTGCCATTGCCGACATCCCACAGCATGACGCGCCCTGATGCCGTACCAGTTACCAGTTGACTGCCATCAGTAGAAAAGCGTGCTGAAAGATGGCTTAGCCGGCGAGTAAAGAAGGACTCATCACCACTGAGTGAGTGTACTTGTTCCCCGCTATCTGTACGCCAGAGCCGTGCACTATTTAGAGTGGCTGCGCTAAAGGCAAGCTGAGAGTCTGGGCTCAGAGCAACCCGGTTAACAACATTGTCGAATTCATGTTGCGTCAGTAGTGTTTCGTTTTCCAGATCCCAGAAGCGGGCGATATAGTCGTCTGCACCAGTTAAGGCGTAACGTCCATCTTGACTTAAAGCAACACTGCGGACTCTGGCAGGGTGTCGAAGCGTACGACGAACACCACCATTTTTAATATCAAAATAGACGGCGGTATGATTAGCTAACCCCAGCAGGGCGAAATCACCATTGACTGATAATGCCATGTCTAGAATTTCACCCGGACTGCTCCAGAACCACACGGGTTGCCCGTCACTGAGTTGCCATAACACTAAATCTGTAGTGGTTGCTGTAGCGGCGTAGCTACCGTCTGGAGAGAAGGCGCTGGCGACCAGGTCCGAAAAGCCGTCTTCAACATGGTTCCAATCGTACAGGCGCTCACGGTTAACAAGATCCCATAGGTGACCGCCGAGTTCAAAAGAGCCAATCATGGCATAGCGCCCATCTTCTGATACCGAAGCGCTGTAAGCTCCGCCAGCGGTTAATGCGAAATTGTTATCCGGCTGTTGAGCTGTATCGCAACCACTCAACAGCAGGCACAGCGTCAGCACAACCAGTGGGGCTTTCATGCCGTTGTGTTTACCTGTTCACTATGGGCATTGTGGAGAATCTCGATTAGCTGATCTTCAAGCTCAAAGCGTTCTTCAAGCTTCTCCCCCAGCAGTGACACACGAGTCGAAAAATCACGTAACTCACGCAGTGTCGGGCTAGTGAAACCATGGGTGTCATCATTGAAATCCAGTGCAAAATCGGTAGAGGTTTGGATTAATGGCAAGAGCCTTTGGGCTTTATTAACACTACCATCTTGAAAATCCTTACCTTCATTCAGTAGTTGCTCGTAAACCTCGAAGTGTCCGGATGAAATATAGTCGATCAGGTTAGAGCAAAACTCATCCAGTCGGGCATTCAGTGGCTCACCTACTTCAGCATCGGGTAGATTGATAAAGCCACTAATGACTCTCTGACGTTGTTCCAGCCAGTGGTCGATGATTTGGCTGACACCGCCCCAGCGTTCCCTGGCGTTGCGACATTTTTCCAACATGGCTAAGGTTCTCCTAATGACTCAAAAAATGACTGAACTTGTCAGTTATCGGGCAACAGTGTTAGACAGTTAAGCACTATGACACCATAGTAATGCCAGATATGGCGGGCGGCAACCTGACAGTTGCAAAACTATCAGATAAAATCAAAACAATAGATGAGCTGATTTTCTGACGGGAGACAAAGGTGGTGTTAAAACGTGTGCTGTTAATGCTAGTGCTGGTGTTTTTACCGCCAAGCTTCGTGCAAAGTGAAGAGTATCTCAATTACATTGAGCTACAGTCCTTTGTGACCAATTTCGGAGAGGTGCAGTCCGGACCGCTGCGCTTCATGAAGGCTGATGTGACTCTGCATCTGGCAGATGGAGGGAATCGTATTGATGTGGAAAAACACATGCCGCACATCCGTAATGATCTTATTTTTCTGTTTAAGCAACAAAAAGAGCCGGACCTGGCTACAGTAGAAGCCCAGACTCTTTTAGCACAGAAAGCGTTGCGTGCAGTACAGCAAGTGCTGGTTGATGAAACAGACCACCCGCAGGTGGATGACTTGTTTTTTACCAGTTTAGTAATACAGTAGTCTGACGCTCCGCGACGGCTTACTCGCTGTTGTAACTCGCCAGAAATGCATCGAAGCTTATGTCATCGGCCGCTTCGATGCTGGCCTGTTCCAGTAGTGATGTCTGTGCTTCGCATTTCAAGCGCGCTTTGAGTTCTGGAGCCAATGGCTTTTGCATCAATGTGTCACGGTGCTGTCGGCTCAGGTCTCTAACCCAGTGATGGTAGCTGCCGCCAGCGGCTTTAAGGGCATCCAGAACCTGAGCAGAAGGGGTTAGTTCAGGATTCTGAAGTTTTTCCCGTTGCAGTACCACCGCGTTTGAGTAGCGATCTGTATCGTTTGCCTGATCCAGTACACTGGCGGTGCGGGCGACCTGATCAAGAATCGTTTCTCCCAATGCGGTACGGCTGACCTCTCCTGCCGCGGTGAGGAGCATCAGTCCTGGTTCGCGCCCCCGGTTTACGATGCGCTGTTGGTTTTCAGAAATCATGCCGCACTCGGCATCGCTTAGCTCAGTATCATTGCATAACAGGCAGGTCACCAGGAATGCATCCATGAAGTGGGCTTGTTCGCCACTGATTCCTATAGGTAGCAGCGGGTTGATGTCGGTGTTGCGTACTTCGATATACTGTACACCCCGGCTCAGTAGAGCATGTATGGGTTTCTCGCCAGACTCAGTCACACGTTTGGGGCGAATGTCGCTGTAATATTCATTCTCTATCTGCAAAATATTACTGTTGAGCTGGCGGTAAGTACCATCCACTTTCACACCGAGGCGTTCATACGCCGGATGTGATGTATGAATAGCCCGCTGCAGTGAGTCGGTGTAACTGTCGAGGCGGTTATAGCAGATATTCAGCGATGACTGAATGCGGTTGGAATAGCCCAGATCACTCATACGCAACGAAGTTGCCCAGGCTGATAAAGTGTATCTTCGGCCAGGCTTTCAAGATTATGAGGTTGCTGGCCCATAAAGCTGCGGGTTAAGGCAGGTGTGGCCCCGAACAGGTAGAGCAATAACCAGCCAAAGCGGCGGAAGTTACGGATCATCCGGAAGTAACTGGCTGAGCGGAAATTGCTCATTTCACCCTTGTCTTTACAGATTGCCTGGTAGGCGGGCCAGAGTTGTTCAGGCAGGGAAAAATTATAGTGAATGCCCGCGATGGTTTGCATCATTTTGCCATAGCGGTGTTGCAGGCCTACCCGGTAGATATGTTTTAGACGACCAATGTTAGAGTCGCCATAAAAGGCAATAGGGATTTCATCTTCACCCGAAATGTCGCAAGGCATGCTGGCACACCAGATAAGCTCATCCTGCATGACTTCATAACTGAAACGGTGTAGATCACTTAAGTGGCTGAGCATCACGTCGGTATCCTGAAAAACCGGGGTGATAAACTCCACTAGTGCTTCCGAGTAATCAGTAGTGATCTCACTGTGAGTCAACGCCGAGCCTAAGCCTATGGGGTGTGCGCTTTGTGCAATATGCCCGGTGGGAGTGACCCGCAAGCCCTCTTTTTCCAAGCCGTGTTGAAGTTGTGTCAGTAGGCGGCTATTGCCATCACGTAACAGCTGGTTTAAATGATGATCGAGGGTAGCAGACAAAATTCAATTCCCTGTTTTATTGTGATCTGTATGGCGGTCATTATAAACCAACCTATCCTGAATGGGGTTGCCAAGTACACTGGACAAGGTGTGTCAGGATTTTTTTTTCATACTCAGTGCTATACGCTTACGTTTGCTGTCCACTTCCAGTACCCGCACTGACACGATTTGACCGTTACTGACCAGACTGTGGGGGTCTTTGACATAGGTATCTGAAAGCTGCGAAATGTGCACCAGCCCGTCCTGATGTACGCCCAGATCGACAAAAGCACCGAAATTAGTGATGTTAGTGATGACGCCCTCCAGTTGCATACCGGGGAGCAGGTCATCAATGCGCTGGACACGGGTATCATATTCGACTGAACGAAAGGCTGGACGTGGATCGCGTCCGGGTTTTTCCAGTTCGCTGAGTACATCTCGCAGGGTGTAACTACCGTGTTGGCTGAGCGCTTCCGGTCGTGTGGCCTGGAGCTTATCAGGTGCCTGCAGTAGCTGGGGTACAGTCAGTCCCCAAAGATTGGCAATGTCTCTGACCAGTGGGTAGGACTCAGGGTGCACAGCCGAATTATCCAACGGCTCATTACCATCGCGGATACGCAGGAACCCCGCGCATTGCTCAAAGGCTTTCGGCCCCAGACGTGGCACTTTTAGAAGTTGTTTACGGCTGCTGAAGCGCCCTAATTGCTCCCGCTGACTGATCAGGTTGGCTGCCAGGGTGCTGTTCAGGCCCGCGACTCTTTGCAGCAGCGGTTGTGAGGCGGTATTCAGGTCGACACCAACATGGTTGACGCAATCCTCGACTACTGCATTCAGCTTGTTGGCCAGCGCTTTTTGATCAACATCATGCTGATACTGTCCGACCCCGATGGCTTGAGGGTCTATTTTAACCAGCTCAGCCAAAGGGTCCTGCAGCCGACGGGCAATGGATACTGCGCCGCGTAGAGTAACATCCAGCTGAGGAAATTCTTCAGCAGCCAGTGCAGAGGCCGAGTAGACTGAGGCACCGGCTTCGCTGACCAGCATGGCTGCCACACCAGCAAAGTCTGGCTGCTGCAAAAGCGGCTGTACCCAGGATAGGGTTTCCCGTGAGGCGGTGCCGTTGCCGATCGCAATCAGGGTAACCTGGTGTTTTTGTATTAACTGTGCAAGCCGCTTTAGTGCAGCTTCACCCTGGCGTTGTGGCGGGTGGGGGTAGAGGGTGTCACATTCGAGTAACTGGCCCGTGGCATTAACGATGGCGACTTTCACACCCGTACGTAGCCCTGGATCCAGCCCTAACGTGACGTGTGCACCCGCAGGTGCTGCCAGTAACAGGTCGCGCAGGTTGCGAGCAAAGACTTCAATGGCAGCTGTTTCCGCCTGATTGCGCAGCTGTTTGATCAGCTCATTGTCTAGCATGGGTGCCAGCTTTTGCTTCCAGCTTAGTAGCAGGGTTTGTTGAAGCCAAGGCGAGCAACGTTCAGGTGAAAGGCGGTTGGCCCTGGCGATCTCATGTACAGGCCGGTCCTGTAACTCATCCGCTAATTGCAATTTAAAATTGAGTACGCTTCCTGCTTGCCGCGCAGTATCGCCAGTGCCCTGTGTGAGGGAACTTTGGACAGGCGCTCAGCATAGTTGAAGTAGTCGCGGTACTTGCTGTCAGGATCTGTTTTATTCTTAACAGCGGATACCTCCAGCATCCCTTGCTGCCAGAGCAATTGGCGCAAGCGGCCAATCAGATCAGGCTGCTCGGTCAGGGACTCCAGAAGTATGTGGCGACAGCCTCAAGTGCTTCCTCAGGGGTGTTGATGCCCCTGGACGGGTTAAGGAACCTGGCAGCCAGGTTCTCTGGCTGTTGTTCCGGACGTTGCAGCAAGGATAGAGCAAATTGCTCCAGCCCGGCTTCCCGCGCTTCCTGGGCTTTATTACGCCGCTTGGGTTTAAACGGCAGGTAAAGGTCTTCCAGCCGTGCTTTGCTATCAGCTTGTCGTAGTGATCGCTCCAGCTCCGGTGTCAGGCATTCCTGACTGCGAATCTGCTCCAGTATGCTGTTGCGCCGCTGCTCCAGGGCCGTGCAGTACTCCAGCTGTTCGGCCAGGTGCCTAAGCTGGGTGTCATCCAGGCCACCAGTTGCTTCCTTGCGGTAGCGGGCGATAAAAGGAATGGTGGCGCCTTCTTCTATGAGTTTCAGGGTTGCGCTTATCTGGGTTGCAGGGATAGACAAGCGTGAGGCGAGCTGTTCAGTCAAATTCATAGTATAGGGCTGCTTTGGTTACTGTACTTGTAGGATTTGCATCTGATTGGTCTGGCCGTGTGCCCCGATGGCACTGCCGCGTGTCAATAGCACGAGGTCGCCGGTGTGAATGCGGCCATCAGCGAGTAGCCCAGCCAGGATAGCTTCATTGATACGGTTTTCTTCAATTGCAGTAACATCAAAGAAAATAGGCTGTACTCCACGGTACAATGCCATGCGCCTTAGTGTCCGGCTGTTACGAGTCAAAGCATAGATAGGAAGCCCTGAGCGAATACGCGACATCCACAAGGGAGTCGATCCAGATTCCGTCAGGCAGATAATGGCTGCAACGCCACTGAGCCCGTTTGCTGTATACATGGCTGAGCGTGCGATGGCCTGATCGATGCGCTCGCAAGGCGTGTCGGGAGAGGTGGGAACCGGACCGGATAACAGGTGTTTTTCTGCTCCCTGGCAGATGCGCGTCATAGCCTGAACCACTTCGCATGGATATTGGCCAGCGGCTGTTTCAGCCGAAAGCATCACGGCATCCGTGCCATCGAGTATGGCATTGGCAACGTCAAATACTTCAGCACGGGTTGGCATAGGACTGCTAATCATGGTTTCCATCATCTGCGTTGCAGTAATGACCACACGATTCAGCTCCCGCGCGCGGCGGATCAAGTGTTTCTGCACACCAATCAATTCGGCGTCACCTATTTCTACGCCCAAGTCACCCCGCGCCACCATCACGCCATCGGATGCGAGGATAATCTCATCCAGTACTGCCGGTGTGGCAACGGCTTCTGCGCGCTCAATTTTTGCAATGATTTCGGCATTGCTGCCACTTTCGTCCAGCAGGCGGCGCGCTTCATGCAGGTCATTGGCATTGCGCGGAAAGGACACCGCAACATAATCAAAATCCAGCTCAGCCGCTGTGCGAATATCAAAGCGGTCTTTGTCAGTCAGCGCGGCAGCTGACAGGCCACCGCCCAAACGGTTAATGCCTTTATTGTTTGAGAGCACTCCCCCAATGGTAACCTCTGTATGTATACGGCTGGCATCTATGTGTAATACCCGTAGTTGTAAACGACCATCGTCGAGCAGCAGAATATCACCCTCACAACAGTCTTCCGGCAGGGCTTTGTAGTCGATGCCGACCGACTGTTGGTTGCCCGCTAGCGGATCCATGCTGGCATCCAGAATAAATGCGTCGCCCTGTGCCAGTGTGATCTGTGTGTTTTCAAAGCGGGCAATACGTATTTTGGGTCCTTGAAGGTCGCCGAGAAGAGCAACCGGGGTACCGGTTTTGCGCGAGGCTTCCCTTACCTGTTCCACGCGCTGGCGGTGGTCAGCTGTGGTACCATGTGAAAAATTCAGCCTGAACATGTTGACGCCAGCTTTGAGGAGTTGTTCCGGCATGCCGTCCGGATCAGTAGAAGGGCCGAGTGTTGCGACAATTTTTGTACGTTTCAACATGTTCACTCCGGTTTGGTTCAGGTTTTCTAGTATACTTTGTGCTTACAGTATATCGTCTGCGCGTGGTTGAACCTATGCCGCGAAGACAGTAAATCCGGATGATTCATGAATTCATTGTCAAAGCCTGCCAAAACCGGCAATACGTTACGTGTGCTTATCATGCTCAGTGTGATGGCCGTGTTTGTCGTGCTGATGTTACAAACAGCTGCGATTAGCCGTAACCAGGCTGTTAATGAGCTGCAGCAGAAGACTGAAGCAGACCTTAATCGCTATATTATCACCGTGCAGCAAAAGCTGGACCGATTTAAAGATCTGCCTAAGCTACTCTCCACAAATCCGGATTTGCTAAGTGTGCTACCTCAGCCGGATAATGAGGATGATAACCGGCGCCTCAACCGTTTCCTGGAAGAAGTGAATGATATTATTGGTGCATCAGATACCTATTTGATGAATCGCAAGGGGGTTACGATTGCCGCCAGCAACTGGAACCTTGCGCGCTCTTTTATTGGCGGAAACTTCAGTTTCAGACCCTATTTTAATCAAGCAATAGCCGGTAGCTCTGGTAGTTACTTCGCCTTGGGCACAACATCGCACCAACGGGGTTATTTTTTCAGCTATCCAGTCTACCGTGACGCTGAAGTGGCAGGCGTTATTGTTGTGAAAATTGATTTAAATGATGTCGAGGCGCAGTGGAATGATCCGTTGCAAGACATTTTAGTCACGGATAATGATGATGTGGTATTTATATCAACGCGCCCTGAATGGAAATTTCGTACTCTGACACCTTTGGCACCACAGGATCAGCGCAGAGTGATGAACAGTTTGCGTTATGGCGATAACCCTCTCATACCGCTGGATATAAGCTATCGCGAACCCTTAACAGATCATGCTGAGTTGATCTCTCTGCAAGTGCGCGAGTCTGGCTCTCAGGCTGCCAGCGATGCCCATCAAGTACAAAACTATCTGTTGCTGACCCAGTCTCTTGCTGATGCTGGATTAAATGTATCCATGTTAGCGAGCATGAAGGTGGTAGATCAAAAGGTGATCACGGCCCTGGTGCAGGCCGCATTTGTCTATATTGCCCTGATATTGCTGATTTTGGTACTCCGGGTTCGCTATCGCCTGAAATCCCAGCAGCAGGATTTCCGTCAGCGTGAGCATAGAGCGCTGGAGGAGAGTGAGGCCAGAATACGTGCCATTATTGATCATACCCATGCCGGTTTGATTACTCTTGATGAAGCTGGATCTGTCCGCTACATGAACCCGACGGCTGAAAAACTGTTTGGGTGGTCTGCTGATGAAATACGTGGTCAGTACCTGAGCCCATTGTTTTCTGACACTGCTCGCGTCATTTGTTGGCGCTATATTATGGATGAAACGACCGATACCGCTGAGTTAACTACTGAAGTGGGTGCGTTGCGGCAGAATCAGCAGGTATTTCCGGTTGAGCTGACTATAGGGCGCATGTCAGTCGCTGGTGAAAAGCTATTTATGTTGACGATTCACGATATTACCGAGCGTAAGCTGTATGAGCAGAAACTCCGGGATGCAACTGAAGCGCTGGAGTATAGAGTTGAAGAGCGCACCAAAGATCTGGTGCAAACCAATGCACGCCTTGTTGAAGAAATGACGCTACACCGCAATACCCAGAACGAGCTGATACAAACCGCCAAGCTGGCTGTGTTGGGGCAGTTATCAGCCGGCATCAATCATGAGCTGAATCAGCCCTTACGGCGATCAGAAATTATGCTGATAATGCCATGGCTTTTCTGAAAACCGGCCGTATAGAGCCTGTTGCAAACAACCTCCAGGAAATTTCTGGGTTGACGGAGCGTATGGCGAAAATTATTCATCCTCTCAAAGAGTTTTCTCGCAAGAGCACTAACTGTATTGAGGCGGTGTCACTCCAGCAAATACGTGATGGTGTCATGTCCGTGATGTATGGGCGTTTCGAGAAGGAAGCCGTGAGCGTTTTCTGGCCGGAAGCGGTGGGGGAAATCTGGGTTATGGCTGACCGTTTACGTCTGGAACAGGTATTCGTTAACTTGTTGACCAATGCGTTACAGGCCGTTGCTGCACAGTCTGTTAAAGAAATACACATCAGTGTTGTCAAGATGCATGATCAGAGTGAAATTCGCGTGTTGGATAATGGGCCAGGTGTGCAGGACCCGGAGAGGGTGTTTGAGCCTTTTTATACTACGAAAAGCTCCGGGCAGGGTATAGGTCTGGGTTTGCCCATTTCTCAACGTATCATTGAGTCCTTTTACGGTGAGTTACGTGTTCGTAATCATGAAACCGCAGGAGCCGAGTTCCTTGTTCGCTTGCCTACGGCTCAGAAAAGCCCTATAGACTCGGCTGAACACAGATTAATCGTTAATTGAGAGATGCTATGACCGAAAATCAGGGTGCTAGCCCGGTATTGTTGATAGATGATGAAAAGCATATTCGTTTGGCGGCAGGGCAAACACTGGAGTTGGCTGGCTATGTTGTAAAGCTTATGGATAGCGCCGAAGGCGTTATAGCTGCCATGGATGAAAACTGGCCTGGGGTCGTAGTTACCGATATCAACATGCCGGGTATGGATGGTCTGGAGTTGATGAGCAGCATTCATGCTAAGGATCCGGATCTGCCTGTTATCCTGATTACAGGCCATGGTGATATTTCCATGGCTGTGAATGCAATACGTCAGGGTGCGTATGATTTTATTGAAAAACCCTTTGCGTCTGAGTTTCTTCTGGATGTGGTACGCCGTGCTCTGGATAAGCGTCGCCTGACCCTGGAAAACCGGCAGTTGCGAATCGAGCTCGAAGCACAAACAGCGCCTGGACCTAAAATTATTGGTAAGTCAGTGCAAATTCAGCAGTTGCGGCGATTAATGGCTGCCATTGCGGATACGGCTGCAGATATTTTAGTAATGGCTGAAACCGGTTGTGGTAAGGATTTATTGGCGCGCTTTATTCATGAGCACAGTCAGCGTCGGGAAAAAAACTTTGTAGCCATAAACTGCGGCGCTGTGCCTGAAGCATTGATTGAAAGTGAGCTGTTCGGTCATGAAGCTGGCGCCTTTACCGATGCCAGAAGCAAGCGTATCGGAAAGTTCGAATATGCCAATGGTGGTACCTTGTTTCTGGATGAAATCGAAAGCATGCCTGTCACCTTGCAGATTCGTCTGTTGCGCGTACTGGAAGAACGTAGCATTGAGCGTTTGGGTTCCAATCAAACTATTGATCTGGATCTGCGTGTGATTGCTGCTACCAAAGTGGATCTGCTGGATTTGTGTGAACGTGGCGGCTTTCGCGAAGATCTGTATTACCGGCTAAATGTGCTGCGTGTGGATATCCCCCCATTACGAGAGAGGCGTGAAGATATTCCGTTGCTGTTCCAGCACTTTGCTTTAGTCGCTTCAAATCAGTATGGACGTGAAGTGATGCCCTTGCCAGCAGAGCGGATGCACAGTTTGATGTTGCATGATTGGCCGGGTAATGTTCGGGAGTTACGCAATTTAGCTGAACGCTACATTCTTCTGGGGGAGAGCTGTACGTTTGACTTTGATAATCGGCCTATTACTTTGGACTTGCCAGGGCTGGGAATGACGCTGCCTGAACAGGTAGAACGATTTGAAAAAATGCTCATCCATACTGAGCTGGGCCGCCACGCTGGCTCCATCAAGGATACTTTGGAAACCCTTGGGCTGCCTCGCAAAACCCTGTATGACAAAATGCGGAAATATGGACTCGACAAAAGCCACTATAAATAAAACAGGCCGGTTAAAACCGGCCTGTCAGGGTAGATTCACATTGACCCGTGTTCAGAGCTTAAAGCGGGAAAGCATGCTCTCCAGTTCCTGAGCCAGGCTGGTTAGTTCAGTGGATACCTGACTAAGATGGCGCGCATGTTCCGAGCTGTCTTCTGAACTGTCATTAATGGCCAGGATATTACGCTCAATGCTGCTGGCCATATCGCTCTGTTCGCGTACAGCACCAGCCACTTCGTGGTTCATATCATTGATCCGACGGATTTCAGCCGCAATGGTGTTTAGGGCATTAGAGGTATTTTGTACCTGCTCAACACCTTGCCCTGCGCTGCTAAGTGATGTTTGCATCACCTGTACGGCATTTTTAGCATCCAGCTGCAGGCCGTCAATGATTTTATTAATCTCTTCGGTTGAAGCTTGTGTACGGCTGGCCAGAGTTCTGACTTCATCTGCAACCACGGCAAATCCACGTCCCTGCTCACCCGCTCGTGCCGCTTCAATAGCCGCGTTTAGCGCCAATAGGTTGGTTTGTTCGGCAATGTTTTTGATCACTTCCAGAACTGTACCAACATTTTGCGCCTGATCATCCAGCTTTTGAATTACATTAGTGGCTTCATCAATATTATGCCGCAGGGTTTCAATGGCCTGAATGGCCTGGGCGGTGATGCGTGTCCCTTCATCACTTTCGCGTAATGCCAGGTCAGAGGCTTCTACAGTTTGGGAAGAGCTGCTGGAAACGCTGCGTGTAGAGGCTTCCATCTGTTCAATAGCCGACGCCACAGAGCGAGTTTGATCCTGCTGATGCAGAACAGCCTGGGTGGTTTGGTTGGCAATATCATTAATACGTGTACTGGACCCTGAAAGCTTCAGTACAGTGCTGCTAACTTGTTTCAAACTGCGGTGCATATTGTCCAGCAGAGAGTTCATTGCACCAGACATTTTACCGATTTCATCATCGGAGTTGACACTGACCCGCAGGCTAAAATTATGCTCTTTTTCGATATCATGAAGCGTGTTGGCAAACTGATTGATAGGGCGGATAACAACACGGTTGAGTATATAGCCAATAACCAGAATACCAATGATGAATAGCACCAGTTCAACTAAGGCTACATTAATCATATTGGCACGAATAGTCTGGTTCATCTTATCCAGCGAATAGGTTACACGGACGGCGCCGATCACGGTTCCTTCCGGGTGCTGGTGGCATAGCATGCAATTGGTGCCTTTGTAATCAGGTACGGCTTTCATCGGTACGATCACGGTCAGGCGGTGACCATTACTGTCACGAACTTCTTCTATAATACGCTCACCACCCATAGCGCGCCTGTCCAGGTCATCCCTGACTACGGAGTCATCAGAGCCGGGTCCGTAAACTGAATTTAGTTCGGGGCTTCGCACAATGCGGGCTTCAGTAATGGATTCATTGCTGAGAACCCTTTGCTGTAGTTCTTGACGATTACCCATAGCTCCGCTCAGCATCAGAATGTTGATGCTGTCAAAATAGGAGTCAGCCGCGTCAATAGTCGTGGTTCGGGCAACATCGGCGACCAGCGATGATTCGCTACGGTAAATGACAGTCAGGGAGCTGAATAGCACCACCATGAAGACAATCAATAATGAGACGTTTACTTTGGTTTTGATTGACATGCAAATACGGCCCGTATCAAACGTTTATCGTTATAATTTCATTATATTTTAACTAGTGCTGCCAAGAATACCCTAAAGCCGGGTCGGTGTAACCTTTCTACAGCTAAACAGTGGTTTAGCGTTTGAATTTTAAAGTGGCGGATATCCACCCCTTACGTTTTTTTGCATGGGTGGATATCCGCACAAAAAAAACAATGTTGAGAGAGTGTAAATAATATAGTCACTATATAACAATGCCTTAGTATATTTGGCATGGAACCTGCTGTTTAATCGAGTTACAAGCCGACTGGCAACTGGCGCAAATAAGGCTAGAGTTAAGGTTTGAGTGCCAAAGTCAGAGGTTTAATTGAAATGGAACAGGTGGAATGAATGGTGAACTATAAAACGCTTCTGTTTGCGACAGACTTTTCTGAAGGCGCAGAAAAAGCTGTGGATCATGCCCGTACGCTTGCCGTACTCACGGGGGCAAGACTGCATCTGCTGCATATCATTACCGAGCTGTCAGACAAGCGTCGCAAGCGTGTCCCAGCGGATGTGATTGATACCTTTATCAGGGAGGTTACCAAACATGCCCATGAGGATATGCAATCCTTCTGTGACCGGCACTTTGCCGATACGCAGGCTCAGGGTTTTGAGTTAACCCATCAGGTGATCGTAGGGACTGGCTATGAAGACATTATTGATGAAGCAAGCCGTATTCAGGCTGATCTTATTATTATGGGTACCCATGGCCGAACCGGTATAGAGAAGGTGCTGGTAGGGTCTACAGCAGAGCGGGTTGTGCGTAATTCCATCACACCGGTATTAACTGTCAGAACCTGATTCACAGTGCTGAATAATGGGCTGATAGATCAGGTTATCCAGAGATATGAGTAACTGACAGGGTTACTTAAGTAAGTGCAAACTAAAACGACAACAAGCAATACAATCAGGAGAAATACAATAATGACTATTCTATCCAAAAAATCCCTCATTGCCGGTTGCCTTGGCGCTGTTATGGCGACAGGTGTGGCTTTTGCAGAAGAAGATCGCAGTGACTGGCCGAACAGCATCACTGTCGGTACTGCCAGCCAGGGCGGTACTTATTACATCTATGGTTCTGGTTGGGCCAATATGGTAGGTGAAGCGCTGGGTATTTCTGCGGGTGCAGAAGTTACCGGTGGTCCGGTACAGAATGCTACGCTGGTGCAGATGGGCGAGCATGCCTTTGGTATGGTTACCACGGGTCCTCTGGTTGAAGCGCTTGCCGGTAACAGTGCATTGGCTCCGGGTATGTCGCATGAGGATGTGCGTGCCGTGTTCCCTATGTATCAGACAACCTTGCAGATCATTTCACTGAAGAGTTCCGGTATCGACTCCGTTGCTGATCTGGATGGTAAAACCGTGGGTGTAGGCCCTGCTGGCGGCACGGCTGATATGTATCATCCGCAGCTGTTTGAACGACTGGGCCTGAACGTCACAACCCGTAATGGCGGTGCATCTGATCAGGCTGGTCAGTTGCAGGATGGTCTTATCGATGCGTTTGCGTTTGCGGCCGGTATGCCTATCTCGGCATTCAACCAGCTGGAAGCTCAGGTTGATGTGAATATATTCTCCTATTCTCCAGAAAACATCGAACTCATTGCGGCCGATTACCCTGAACTAAGTGCAGGTGTTATTCCGGCGTCAGTGTATTCGTCAATGGACGAAGATAAATCAGCCTTGTCGCTGTGGAACTTTGCCATTACCCATAAAGATATGCCTGAATCTCTGGTTTATGGCGTAACTAAAACCGTAATGGAAAATAACGAGCGCATGCTGCAGATCCATGGTGCTGCAAAAGAAACCATTCCTGAAAACTACAAGTACAACACTATTGTGCCGTGGCATGCCGGTGCAGCTCGTTGGTTTGAAGAAAATGGCTATGATATTCCGGCCGATATGAAAGACTAATAGTCCATCGTCGGAATTGTTTGCGCAGGGCCGGTTGTCAGCCTGGCCCTGTTTTCTATGCCTTAATGTAGGTCTTCATATCATGACAGATAAAACTTCGGCATCTGCAGATGCTGCAGCTGAAAAAATCGGCGCTGAAGGCGTAGCCGATGCCCCTCTGGGTCATAATGAGCGGGATTTAAGCGGTGTCGTGGCTAAGGTGATTTTTTTCACCTGTGTCTTCTATACGCTGCTGCACCTATATGCACTCAATATTTCTCCGATCGAGACCTGGGCATTCCGTATTATTCACGTAGCGGGTGGCCTGGTGGTGGGTTTTGCACTGATTGCAGCCTACACGCTTGATCGACACAAAAAACCTGTGCCTCTATCGCTGCTGCAGCGAGCTGTTATGGTACCGGTATCCTTGGCTGTGTTGCTGTCTGCCGCAGGAATAACCTATGCGTGGCTGAGCCGTGAGTTTACCGGGCAGATGCCGCCAAACTGGTTATTACCCCAGATTGCCTGGCTGCTGGCCATTGGAACCTTGGCAGCGATAGTTTCCAGTTGGGTGTGGAAGTCTGCGGATAATGAACGCATTAACTGGGCTGATTGGATGTTGATGCTGGCTGCCATTGTTGTTGCTGCCTATCTGCTTTTTGTGCTGAATCGTTGGCGCATGGCAGCAGGCACACCGATGGTGGGGCAAACGGAGTTTCTGGTAGCGCTGGCGGGTGTTGCGCTGATTATGGAGCTGACGCGTCGTGTGGCGGGTTTGGCGCTCATCATCATTACGGCTGTATTTTTGGCATATGCCTTTGCCGGACCTTTCTTGCCAGGCATCCTTGAGCATCGTGGCTACTCGGTACAGCGCTTTTTTACCTATATTTACACCGATAACGGTATTCTGGGGCCAACGACCGCAGTTTCCTCTACCTACATCATTCTGTTTATCACCTTTGCTGCTTTCCTGCAGGCCTCTCGTGTCGGTGACTACTTCGTTAACTTTGCCTTCGCGGCGGCCGGTCGAGCTCGTGGTGGTCCTGCTAAAGTGGCGGTGTTTGCATCCGGTTTGATGGGGATGATCAACGGCACATCAGCTGGTAACGTAGTCGCTACAGGTAGTCTGACTATCCCACTGATGAAAAAAGTGGGTTACCACCCACGCAGTGCTGCAGGTATCGAGGCGGCTGCCTCTACCGGTGGACAAATCGTGCCGCCGATCATGGGGGCGGGTGCCTTTATTATGGCTGAGGTGACCGGTATTCCCTATACCGAAATCGCCATAGCCGCCTTGATTCCGGCCGCGCTCTACTTCCTGTCTATCTATTTTATGGTGGATCTGGAAGCACGCCGTGAAGGCATGTCCGGGTTAACTAAAGACCAGTTACCCGTATTCAAGGAAATGATCAAACAGGTCTACCTGTTTCTGCCAATCATTATTCTGGTATCGACGCTGTTTATGGGCTACTCAGTTATCCGTGCCGGTACCCTGGCAATGGCGAGTGCGGCGGTAGTATCCTGGTTTACCCCCTATCGTATGGGGCCTAAAGCTTTACTGGAAGCGCTGTCATTGGGCGCTCGAATGGCGGTTCCATTGATTGCAGTATGTGCCTGCGCGGGTATTATTGTCGGTGTCATCAGTTTGACTGGTGTCGGTGCACGATTTGCTTCCATGCTGCTGAACATTGCTGATGCCAGTCATCTGTTGGCGCTGTTCTTTGCCATGTGTATCAGTATCCTGCTGGGTATGGGCATGCCGACTACGGCCGCCTATGCTGTGGCGGCTTCTGTGGTGGCACCGGGTCTGCAGCAGATCGGTATTCCGCCGTTGGTAGCGCACTTCTTCGTGTTCTACTACGCGGTACTGTCAGCCATAACGCCGCCAGTAGCACTCGCGGGTTATGCGGCTGCCGCTATATCGGGTACGGATCCACTGAAAACGGCGATGACTTCGTTCAAGTTTGGCCTGGCCGCCTTTATTGTGCCGTTCATGTTCTTCTACAGTCCCGCACTGTTGATGGATGGAACCTGGGGCGAAATACTTGGGGTCTTTGTCACGGCTGGTGTTGGTATCTACCTTCTGGCTGCCGCGATTCAGGGATGGTTCCTGAATGGGCGGGTTAATCTGGTACAGCGTTGTCTGTTACTGGTCGCGGCACTGGCCATGATTGCTGGTGGTTTGATGACAGATGTGGTTGGTCTGGGTCTGAGTGCGCTGGTACTGGTGTGGCAGTTAGCCATGCGTAAAAAGGCCGCTGCCTGATAGCTTCTCTGATCGGCTGACTTTAACCGGTCTATACATAAAAAAGGCGCTTCTTTGAAGCGCCTTTTTTGTCGGAATATACAGGCTGAAAGCTGTTATGCCCCGTGTACTAACCCAAAAATAGCCGATAAGCCTCGTTGTCAGTTTCTTCCCAGTAGCTGTAGCCAATATCATCGAGGAAAACAGGCACCTGATCACGCTCATTTTCCGGAACCTGCATACCTAGCAGTACACGGCCATAAGCGGCGCCATGGTTGCGGTAGTGAAACATGGAAATGTTCCAGCGGCCACCCAGCTTGCTTAGAAACAGCATCAAAGCACCAGGGCGTTCCGGAAACTCAAAACGATAGATAACTTCATTGTCCACACTGGCAGGGGCGTGACCACCGACCATATAGCGAATATGAATTTTGGCCATTTCATTATCGGTAAGATCCACCACATCCACTTCATGTTTGATCAGTGTTTCCAGCAGGTCTTTGCGGCCATCGTTGCCGGGTTTGATTTGAATGCCAGCAAACACGATGGCTTCCTTATCATCGCCGTAACGGTAGTTGAATTCAGTAATATTGCGTTTGCCTAGTGCTGTGCAAAACTTCTTAAAACTACCGGGATGTTCGGGTATCCGCGCAGCAATGATCGCTTCACGTTTTTCACCCAGTTCAGAACGTTCGGCAATGTGACGCAAGCGATCAAAGTTAACATTAGCACCGGAATCTATGGCTACCAGTGTCTGCTTCTTGGCATTGGTTTGTTCTACATACTTTTTCAGGCCCGCGACACCGAGGGCGCCGGCTGGCTCGCAGACCGAGCGGGTATCATCAAAAATATCTTTTACCGCGGCACAGATTTCATCAGTTGTAACGGTAATCACTTCATCGACGAACTGCTTGGCCAGTTCAAAGGTGTGTTCACCGATACGCGCCACGGCAACGCCATCAGCAAATAAACCTACCTGTGGTAAGGTAACTCGTTCACCGGCATCCAGTGCGGCTTTCAGACAGGCAGCATCTTCCGGTTCAACACCAATAATGCGGGTTTCCGGACGCAGATATTTTGCATAGACTGAAATACCCGCAATCAGGCCTCCACCGCCCACCGGCACAAAAATAGCGTCAATCGGCGCACTGTGTTGGCGTAATATCTCCATGGCAATGGTGCCTTGACCGGCAATAATGTCGGGGTCATCAAACGGCGGGATGTAGGTCATCCCTTTCTCTACCATCAGTTTGCGTGCTTGTGCCTGCGCTTCGTCAAAGGTGTCACCATGCAACACAACTTGCCCACCGCGCGCTTTAACGCTGCTGACTTTAATATCCGGCGTTGTTTTTGGCATCACAATAACGGCTCTAACCCCCATCGCCTTGGCCGACATGGCCAGTCCCTGGGCATGATTGCCAGCTGAGGCGGTAATCACACCAGCGGCTTTTTCGGCGTCACTGAGTTGTGCCATGCGGTTGTAGGCACCTCTGAGTTTGAACGAAAAAACTGGCTGCAGGTCTTCGCGTTTAAGCAAAACGCGGTTGCCGAGGCGGACCGAAAGTGAGGGTGCTTCATCCAGCGGGGTTTCGATGGCTACATCGTAAACACGCGCTTCAAGAATTTTTTTGATATATCTGTGTGCCATAGCGGAAGAGTAAGCCAAGATAGTCTGAAAATTTAACGGATACTGATGGTATCGGCTATGTGTGCTAACGTCTATAAGCTAAAGGCTGTGAGGCGTATAATTGCATAATCTAATCATGTTAACGCAGGTGAAAATAATGAATCAGGATGAAATGAAGCGGGCCGTTGCCATCGCCGCTGTCGATATGATCCGGCCCCGACTGGAAAAAGAGACTGTTATTGGTGTTGGCACTGGATCAACCGCCAACTTTTTTATCGATGCCTTGGCACGCTGCCGTGATGAGTTTGCCGGTGCAGTGGCCAGCTCGGAAGCCACAGCGGCACGCTTGCGCCAGCATGATATTGAAGTCTTTGATCTCAATAGCGTTTCTCAGCTGGAATTCTATATCGATGGCGCTGATGAATTTGACCCGTATTTTAATCTGATCAAAGGCGGCGGTGCGGCGCTGACGCGTGAAAAAATCGTGGCGGCGGTAGCTAAAACTTTTATCTGTATCGTGGATGAAAGCAAACAGGTGGATGTGCTCGGCAGTTTTCCGCTACCGGTGGAAGTCATCCCTATGGCACGCTCTTATGTCGGTCGGCAACTCGCCGGACTGGAGGGGCAGCCGGTCTACCGTGACGGTGTTGTGACCGATAATGGCAATATTATTATCGATCTGCATGATGTGGATATCCTTGATCCAAAAGCCTTTGAGCGTCATCTGAATAACATCGTTGGTGTAGTGACCAATGGCCTGTTTGCCAATCGTGGCGCGGATGTCATTCTGATGGGAACGCCTCAGGGTGTAGTCACCCTGAAACCTGATTGATCGTCAGCCTGTTCGCAATAGCCGGTAACACTGGGGAAGCGTCAATTGGCGTCGCATCAATGCACCACTGAGGGTGAAAAAACCTGTTGATGCGACCGGCAGTAAAATCCACATCAGCGGATGCAGATCCGGTTCCAGCTTTAGCAGGTATAGATAGAGTAAGGCCAGGGTGGCCTCAGCTGTCAATACGGCCAGTATTCCGCACACCAGTCCCAATAACATTAACTCCAGCAGATCCAGTTGTTGGGTTTGGCGTGCGCTGGCACCCAGGGTTTGCAGCAACGCGCTTTCATAACGGCGCTGATCCAGTGCTTGCCTGAGGGTCAGTAGCATCAGTAGCGCCCCGCAGAAGAGTGTCAGCGACAGTATTAAGGCGGAGCTGTCCCCGAGTCGTTGTATCCAGGTGGCAATCTGCTGCAGTAACTGGTCTATATCGATCAGTGTCAGCGATGGAAACTCGCGCACCAGTTGTGTAGCCAGCGCATTCTGATCTGGCGTGAGCCTGAAGCTGGTAATAAAGGTGGCCGGCATTTCCTGCAGGGCGGCCTGATTGAAAATAACGTAAAAGTTAGGCTGGAAAGAAGCCCACTCTACCTCGCGTAAGCTGGTGATGCGTGCCTCAACGGTTAAACCGCCCAGGTCAAAACCTAAACGATCACCCGGGATGAGCCCCAACTCTTCTGCCATTTCACGCTCTACTGAAATTTCAGCATCCGGGGTATCCCTTGTCCACCAGTTGCCAGCGACCAGACGATTATGGCCTGGCGGATGGTTGCTCCAACTAAGATTGAGCTCACGATTAAGGGTGTTGTGTTCCAATTGTTCAGGATTCATTTGTTCACGAATCGGGTCACCGTTCAGTGTCGCAATGCGGCCTCTGATCATGGGATAGAGTTGACTGTTGATCCCCTCCTGTTGCAGGAAGGCTTGCAGGGGTTCGGTTTGCCAGGGCTGAATATTCACTACGAAGTAGTTTGCGTCTCATCAGGAATCTGAGCTTGCCAGTCTGCTAACAGGTCAGTGCGGCTGATCCATACCAGGCTAAGCAGGGTCATTAGCAGAATGACAACACCTGCCTGTAAACGGTGCCAGCGCTTTTGTTGTTCAAGACGCATCAAGAGTAAACGCCCAAGTAGCAGTTTGTTCGCCAGCGGACGAGTCAACAAACGCAAGCTGCGCTGCGCTATCCAGCCGAATACGGCTCCACCGATTAAAATTAGCAGCAACAGGGTTAAGGCGGCCAGCGGGGCTTCCAGAAAAGTGAGCAAGGCCGCGGCTAACAGTGCGAAGCAGACCAGTTGGATGGATACAGCACGCTTGTCTGAAGCGCTGACCTCATCCCGGAACAACGAAGACACCGCCACCCGTGACAGTTGCAGCACCGGCGGCAGGCCCAGCAGGATCAGTAGCGAGAAACCCATGGCGCTGCCGCTGAGATAGCGCCAGGCTGTTGGCTGGGGGAGCTGCTCAGGCAGCAGTTCGTTTAGCCAGCTTAGAATCAACTGTTCCAGTAGTACGCCGGTTAGTGTGCCTAGCAGCGATAGAGCTAACCAGGCAATCAACAGTTGGCAGAGGTAAAGTCTGATCAGGTCGTTAGCACTCATGCCCAGGCTGAGGAGTAAGGCGCAGCGTTTGTGTTGGCCATTACTGAAACGCCGCAGGCTGAGAAAAATGGTCAGTGCGGCCAGCAGCAGCGCAATCAGCGCTGTGAGTTTTAGATAACTGAGTGCGCTGCCAAGAGCGGCCCCTGTCATTGGCTGATCAGCTCGGAGACTGAACAGCTGTTCATCAGAGGACAAAGAATCCTGTAGCTGGATCTCAAATTGTTCCAGTACGTCAGCCGGTCCTGCCATGAGTAAACGAAATTGCGCACGACTACCGGGGGCGAGAATGCCGGTGGCATCGAGATCATCACTGTGCATCACCAGTTGCGGACTGAAACTGCGAAAACCTGTACCGCGGTCGGGCGAGCTGAGCATTTCAGCGCCAATACGTAACTCGCTGTAACCCAGTGTGATGCTGTCACCGCGCGCCAGCCCAAGCTGAGATAGAATTCGGGCCTCAACCCAGACTTCACCCGGCGGCGGCATCTGCGTTAACTGTTCCGGCTGTGTTCGTATCTGCCTCTCAGGGGGTAGGGTGGCGTTGCGGCGCGAACCGAGACCAGCATCATCTCTTTATCTACATGGATCATACTTGGAAACTGCGCCACTTCAGTGGTTTCCAGACCGGCATTGCGTGCCAGCTCCAGGCGTTCGGGATTGATTGGTCGCTGGCTGCTGAGTACCAGATCGGCACCTAGCATAGCGGCACTTTCGCGTAACAGACCACGCTCAAGACGGTCGCCAAGTAGTGACAGTAGTGTTGCCAGTGCGATGGCGATCCAGGTGGCGAACAGCAGCGCACGCCATTCTGTAGTGCGTAACTGAGTGCCTAACTGACGTAATAACAGAAGCCGAAATCCTTTCATGTGGTTTTCTCATGCAGTTGTCCGGCATGCAGCGTCACACAGCGCTCACAGCGTGCGGCTAGTTCCTGGTCATGGGTGATCAGGATCAGCGTGGTATTTTCCTTGGCATTCAGGGCGAATAGCTGCTCAATAATCTGATGTCCGGTTTCTTCATCCAGGTTGCCGGTTGGCTCATCGGCAAATAGCAGTGCGGGGCGGGTGGCAAAGGCGCGTGCAATGGCGACGCGTTGCTGTTCACCACCAGAGAGTTGCGCCGGGTAGTGCTGCATTCGCTCGGCTAAGCCTACTTCAGTTAACCAATGGCGAGCTTTTTGGTCAGCCTCTTTGTCTGATCGAATTTCCAGTGCCAGACGTACATTGTCCAACGCCGTCAGTTCAGGAAGTAAATGAAACGATTGGAAAATAAAACTGATATAACGGGCACGCTGATCCGCGCGGGTTTTATCATCCATGTCGCTGAGAGAACGTCCAACCAGTTTAATCTGGCCCTCACTGGGTTGGTCGAGTCCGGCAAGCAGACTTAATAAGGTGGATTTTCCCGCCCCTGAACGGCCAACGATGGCGAGTGTCTGGCCGGCGTGAATAGTGAGGTTTAAATCGCTGAACAGGTTCAGGCGTTGTGCTTGTGCCGGGAACCATTTTGCGACATTCTGTGCCTCAAGAATAATTTCATCAGAGTTCAGGAGCGTCATGCGTTATCTCATTTCCTTGGTTTTATTCGTATCAGCTTCAGTTAGCGCAAATACCCTGCTGGTCGTCGGTGACAGCTTGTCAGCTGCTTACGGTATTTCACCCGAGCAAGGCTGGGTAGCTTTGTTGGATGAGCGCTTGCAGGCAACTGATACAGATTATCAGGTAATCAACGCCAGTGTCAGTGGTGAAACAACCAGCGGTGGGCTGACGCGCTTGCCTGCATTGCTGTCACAGCACCGGCCGGACATCGTAGTGATTGAGCTGGGTGCTAACGATGCCTTACGAGGGCTGTCGGTTGCAGTTATACGTAAAAATCTCAAATCACTGGTAGAGCAGAGTCTGGATGCAGGAAGCCAGGTGCTACTTATCGGTATACGTATACCACCGAATTACGGACCTCAGTATACCGAAGCTTTCTTTAACCTGTATGCTGAAATAGCAGACCAGTATGCGGTGCCCAGAGTTCCCTTTTTGCTTGAAAATGTTGCACTGGACTGGAATCTGATGCAGTCTGATGGGCATCATCCCAATGCGGCGGCACAGCCACTGATTCTGGACAATGTCTGGCCTTATCTGGAACCGCTGCTGATGCTTGGCGCGGATGGCACCTAATCTCTTGGTATTATGGATTTCTTAGTATGAAAACACCGGCTTCACTTATCCGGACAGGCAGTCTGCTGACAGCCATGTTTCTGGTTTCGGCTTGCAGTAACATACAGGTTCCCGGCTTTGGCCGAAGTGCTCCTGAGCCCACAGCATCAGCAGCAACAGCGCAAGTGACGGAGCCACCCTTAATTACATCACTGGACTGGTCGCCAAATTACACTCAGCCTATCCGTTATCTGGAAACGCAGTTGCGTGAACAGTCTGATGAGCGGGAGATGGGGCGTACCATCACCAATATTGCCTATCTATATGATGCGCAACTCTATGTGCTGTTTCATGAGTTCCTCGACTATTTGCCCGATATGGCGAGAGTAAGAGAAATCGATGAGCAGAATACCTGGCTGGATACACGTCAGGAAGCGGTCAGTGAAGCCTTTAACCGTAATGGTGGCGGTGATGTTGGCTCTTATCATGCCGCCGATATGTTTATCGCTCAGACGCGTCAGCGTATGAGTCTGATTGAACAGCGCCTGGCGGGTGTCAAGATTGAGTAATCAGCTTCCATAGAGGTTGCTGACTGGCTCGGTACTTACGCTCAAATGCGGATACGGCAGGGCTGTCAGCCTCTATGGGCTCGATCAGGCTGTGGATGCCATAGGCGGCTAGTCCGGTCTGAAGTTCCTGCAAATAAATTTTCCAGTTGCTGCGCGCTTCAAGCTGCTTGCTCAGAGTGACCATAGCCGGAAATACTGGGTGTGCATGGAAGCGGCGGCTTAACTGAGAGGGTTTTGGATAGGGGTTGGGGTAGAAGAGAAAATGTCTGTCGGGCTGCCAGCCGGCCGAGGCCGCAAGACGCCAGAAGTCTACCAGATCAGTACGTAGCAGTAGCGCATTAGCAGGCAAGTCAGGACGCTGACGCTGCAGGCGATGTACAGACCGGTCAAGGCCCATGACCAGGTGATCCGGATGCTGCTCAGCCAGAAAACGTGTAGAGTCACCGACACCACAGCCTGAATCCAGAATTAGCGGTCCGCCATGCGCAAGCCATTGCTGCTCTGCCTGCTGGAAAGCACGCTGATTAAAGTCGGCGATTGGTTTTTGAAATTGATGTTTGCGGTGGCGCTCCACCAACTGCAAAAGCTCTGGGTGGCAGTCCTGCTGTGCAGAAGTTACCTGTCTGGAGTTACCTGTCATCATATACAAAAAGACCGCGCCAGGCGCGGTCTTGAATCCACCTTCTGTTGTGATTAGCCAGCAAAGTTCTGGTTGGCAAAATCCCAGTTAACCAGAGCCCAGAAACCTTTCAGGTAGTCAGGGCGCAGGTTGCGGTAATCGATATAGTAGGCGTGTTCCCACAGATCAACGGTGAGCACGGCGGTCTGGCCATTGGTCATCGGCGTACCGGCATTGCTGGTGTTGACGATTTCCAGTGATCCGTCGGCATTTTTAACCAACCAGGTCCAGCTGGAACCGAAGTTGTTAACCGCACGATCATTAAACTCTTCCTGGAACTTCTCGAAAGAACCCCATTTGGCATTGATGGCATCTGCCAAAGCACCCGTTGGAGCACCGCCACCGTTTGGAGACAGGCAGTTCCAGTAGAAGGTGTGGTTCCAAACCTGCGCAGCATTATTAAAAACAGGGCCGGCTGGTGCAGCTTTGATCACGTCTTCCAGTGACTTGCCTTCAAATTCTGTACCGGGAACCAGTCCATTCAGTTTGACCACATAGGTGTTGTGGTGCTTGCCATGGTGGTATTCCAGGGTCTCAGCAGAGATGTGGGGTTCCAGTGCGTCTTTGGCATAGGGAAGTGCGGGTAGTTCGAAACTCATAATATATGTACCTTATTATCTGACAGGTTTAAATCAATGTGGCTTAATGTTGCTTAATCATAGCACCGAAATTTGCATCTATCATGATACAAAAAGTGTGTATTTTGTGCTGTAAAGGTGTGAACCACAAAAGCTGAATAGGTCTTTAATCACCTACCTTCACTCTTTTATCTTGGGGTGAGTCTGTGAAATTCAAGGGATGACCCTAAAGTGCTCCTCAGTCGGGCAGGGATATAGACCGCCAGTTAGAGCGCTTTTGGCCGCTGGCAATAAAGCCGGGATTCTCCAATGACGCTTTGCTGTTGTATGGCAGTGGATTGAGTTCAGGCAACTGCAGCAATTCACCACCGGCTGCTTCCAGTATGGCCTGGCCTGCGGCTGTGTCCCACTCGCTGGTGGGGGATAAGCGTAAGTATAAATCGGCTTGCCCCTCGGCAATTCGGCACAGCTTTAGCGAGCTGCCGAGGCATAGGGTGGTTATGTTGTTGGTTGAGTCGGCTGGCAAAAGTTGGGCAATGGCGGCTGACTCATGCTGGCTGTGACGGCGGCTGGTCAATAGCGTCAGTTTATCTGCAGTTGGGCGCGTATTGATCGCCAAGCCGGGTCCTGAACGTTGGCTTTTCCACGCTCCGGTAGCGGCGCTCCCCCAGTACAGAGTTTCGCTGTCGGGAGCATACACTAACCCAAGTTGTGCCTGGCCGGCATCAATAAGAGCGATGTTGACAGTAAATTCACCGTTACGTTGCAAAAACTCCCGGGTGCCATCAAGCGGGTCGAGCAACCAGTAGCGAGACCAGTGTTGCCGTTGTTGCCAGTCAGGAATTTCAGCTTCCTCACTGAGTATCGGTATGTCGGGGGTGAGTTGTTGCAGGCCCTGCACCAATAGCTTGTGTGCGGCCAGGTCGGCGGCTGTTACCGGTGTGTCATTACTTTTCTGTTGTGTATTCCAATGGTTTTGATCCTGATAGATCTGCATGATGACATCGCCAGCATCACAGGCTAACTGTTTCAGAGACGGTAAGAGTGTGTGGTACATGGTGTTCCTATTAGTAATGCATGGGTCGTAGACTTTAAAAGCGCCAGGCAAGCGTTCATACTCTAAACAGTATAAAAGAGAAACAGGCGGGATGATGCTGGACTGGAAAGAAATTGATACCTTGCTGTTGGACATGGATGGCACACTGCTGGATCTGCACTTTGATAGCTACTTTTGGCTGGAGTTTTTGCCGCTGCGCTACGCTGAAATACATCAGCTTGAGGCGGGCGAGGCGCGAGCCTGGTTGCATGAGCGTATTCGTAAGGAGCAGGGAACACTAAACTGGTACTGCCTGGATTACTGGACGGAGCAACTGGGTGTGCCCATCACCGCCCTGAAACGTGAAATAGCTGAGCGTATCCGTTTCAGGCCGCATGTCGAAGACTTTTTGCTGGCTGTACGTCATGCGGGTATCCGTTCGGTGATAGTGACCAATGCCCATCGGGGGAGCCTGTCGTTGAAAATTGAAAAAACGGCTATTGATACCCTGGTTGATCGCGTGATCAGCTCTCATGATTTTCGTTATCCTAAAGAGGATCAGGCCTTCTGGCATCAGTTACAGCAAGTAGAGCCGTTTAACCCCGAGCGTACACTTTTAGTAGATGATAGTCTGGCGGTTTTGCGTTCAGCTCAGACCTATGGCATTCGTTATTTACTATCCATTGTACAACCAGACAGTCAGTCTGAACCCCGTGCTATTACAGAGTTTCCTTTTATAGATCACTTTATCGAGGTTATGCCCGAAAAATGACCCAACACTATTCTCATTCCGATCAGAAAATTCGCCTGGATAAGTGGTTGTGGGCTGCGCGTTTTTATAAAACACGGGCGCTGGCCAAGCAGATGATTGAGGGCGGAAAGGTGCACTATGATGGTGTTCGCGCTAAAAGTAGCAAAATGGTTGAAGTGGGAGCGGAAATTACCTTGCGCCAAGGCTATGAAGAAAAAACGGTGGCTGTGCTGGCCTTGTCAGATCAGCGTCGTGGTGCCGCTGAAGCGCAGGCACTCTATCGTGAAACAGAGCAGAGCGTGGCTCAGCGTGAGGCGCATGCCGCACAGCGTAAGATGCTTGGCAGCGCCCCTGAACACCGCCCCGACAAAAAGAGCCGCCGTGAATTATTGCGTATCAAGGGCAGCTGGGATTAGATCCTTTAATCAAGGATTGAAAAATGGCAGCCGATTCAGCAAGGGTATTCGGCCGAGCAGACGGAATAGCGGCAGAAAAGCTTTCTCCATCCAGCGTGTGAGTCCCAGTAAGAGCGGGGAGTAGAAGGCCCAGGCAAGCACAGGTAAGGCTACAGCAAATCCACCTACCGCCACATCACTGAACCAATGAGCGCCACCGACCATCCGTGGCAAGATCATCAGGGTAGCCAGCAGTACAGCGAGATAGCTGCCAAGACAGCGGGTATTCATGATCAGGTAGGCTGCCCAGAGAATCAGCACGGTGGCATGATCGCCTGGAAAGCTGCGACTGGAACCATCCTTGGCCGGTATGACTGGAAACAGTTCAGTGAGTAAGTAAGCTGGAGATAGCACCATAGAGGGACTGGGTCCGCTTAGATCCAGTTGTTTAGCAAATTCGTAGAAAAAATAACGCAAAGGCACCAGTACAAACATCAGCACCAGAAAACCTACCAACGCTTGCTGCAGTTGCGACCGTTTGAAGCCGAACCCGGGGAATACAAGGAATAGCAGCATGACTACGGCCAAGAGCATATCTTTGTAGCGTGTATTGGCCCACGCCCAGATCCACGCCCAGGTGCCACCCTCTGACAGGGTGCCGTTGAGCGCAAAAAAAACACTGTTGTCAACTTGTCGCCATAGTTGAAAACCAGCGGGATATATAAAGCTGAGTATCAGCAGTAAGGCCGCTAAATGCATTAAAATCAATGGAGCCGGACGCCATTGACTGCCAAACACAGGGGGGGTGATGTCATGCGTTTATCTTTCTGGGTTGTGATAAAATCAAATTCTATAGTAACAGTCATAGATGTCAGCTAAAAGTCTGGCGTCGTAGCAAGAGTGGAAAATAGTCTATGAGTTCAGCGGATAAAATCCAGCGAGTCCTTTTTGATGAAGCCGACGTTCGCGGAGTTGTGGCCGGTTTGCAGACTAGTTATGCAGCGGTGATGGAGCGCAACACCTACCCACTAAAAGTACAGAAGCTATTGGGTGAAATGCTGGCTGCCGTCGCTCTGCTAAGCTCAACGCTAAAGTTTGATGGTCGCCTGATATTGCAGGCCCAGGGGAAGGGGCTCTACGCCTGTTAATGGCTGAGTGTAGTCACCATCAGCAGGTTCGCGGCATTGCGCGGATTGACGGTGAGTTGCCCGATGCGCAGAGTTTTGCTGAGCTTTTTTCTCAGGGGCGTTTGGGCTTGACGATTGAACCTGCCAATGGGAAGCGTTATCAGGGTGTTGTGCCGATGGAGCAAGAGTCACTTGCAGCCTGCCTGGAAGACTATTTTAGTCGCTCAGAACAACTACCTACCCGTATTCAGTTGGCGTGTGATGGTGAACGTGCGGCGGGTATGCTGTTACAGGTGTTGCCGGCGGCGGGAGGTGAAAGTGAAGAAGATTGGAACCGTATTAGTGTACTTGCTGATACGTTAACACAAGAAGAACTGCTGACACTGGATAATGAGTCAATGCTGTACCGCTTATTTCATCAGGAGAAGTGCCGTCTTTATGATGCACAGAGTCTGGAGTTTTATTGTGATTGTTCTCGTGAGCGCTGTGGGCGGGCACTGCAACTGGTCGGTCGTGATGAATTACTGGCTGCGGCGGGGGAGCAGGGTGGCCATATCAGTGTTGATTGCCAGTTTTGTAATGCGATCTATCAGTTTGATCGTGAGGATATTTTGGCATTAACTGAAGATCAGCGTCCGGCTGGAGAAACCCTGCACTGAATTACGTAACGTTGCGACTTTAGTAAAACTGTTAATGCGAAGCGTTTCCGGTTGTCCACATAGCGGTTTTTTTATGCAATAATAGGCGTCCTTATAAGCAATAATAATTTATGCAAGCCGGTATATTAACACTGCGACGTACCTCAGATACCTGTGGCGTATCCGATCAGGGCTCGCATTTGCTATTCAGTAATTTGTTGGCATCAAGCCAAGGGAAAGCGTAATGACTACAGACACTGTCACAATTGCACATCAGAATCTGAGCCCTGCTGAACTGGTGGAGCGTGCTCTGCAGCGCCAGGAAGGCGTACTGGCTGATACCGGTGCATTGGTCGTAACTACCGGAAAACGTACCGGTCGTTCACCGATGGATCGTTTCATTGTTAAGGAACCCTCTACGTCGGCCTCTATCGACTGGGGGCAGGTTAACCGCCCGTTTGATGCTGACAAGTTTGATGCCCTTTGGCAGCGCGTGGAAAACTGGCTGGAAGGCGAAGAGCGCTTTGTCTCTCAGGTTCACGTTGGATCTGACCACAACTATTACTTGCCAGTCAAAATGACTACACAGACGGCCTGGCAGAATCTGTTCGGCCTGAACCTGTTTATCCGTCCGCATCAGTACAACCCTAAAGATAAGCCTGAATGGCAGATCATTAATGCGGCAGGCTTTGTCTGTGATCCGGAGCGTGATGGTACCCATAGTGATGGTTGCGTCATACTCAACTTTGCTGAGCGCAAAGTGCTCATCGCCGGTATGCGTTACGCAGGTGAAATGAAAAAGGCCATGTTCTCGGTACAGAACTTCCTGCTGCCAGAGCATGATGTGCTGCCGATGCATTGTTCAGCTAACATAGGTGAAGATGGTTCAACTACGCTGTTCTTTGGCTTGTCCGGTACCGGTAAAACCACGCTGTCTGCCGATCCTGAGCGCTACCTGATAGGTGATGATGAGCACGGCTGGGGCAAGGGGGTTGTGTTTAATATTGAAGGTGGCTGTTATGCCAAGACCATCAATCTGAGCAAAAAGAACGAACCGATTATCTGGGATGCGATTCGCTTTGGTGCCATCGTTGAAAACGTTACCCTGAACGCTTGCCGCAAAGCTGATTATAACGACACGTCGCTGACTGAAAATGGTCGTTGTGCCTACCCGCTGGAGCATGTTGATAAACGCTCTGCAACCAATATGGGGGAAGAGCCGGATTCAATTGTGTTTCTGACCTGTGACCTGACAGGGGTGCTACCACCTGTGTCGGTACTGACTAAGGAAGCCGCCGCCTACCATTTTCTGTCAGGCTATACGGCCCTGGTTGGTTCTACCGAAATGGGTTCAGGTGGCGGGATTAAATCCACCTTCTCAACCTGCTTTGGTGCGCCCTTCTTCCCGCGTCCGGCCCATGTTTATGCTGATCTGCTGATGAAGCGTATCAGCGATTATGGCTCACGGGTTTATCTGGTCAATACGGGCTGGACCGGAGGTTCTTATGGTACCGGTGAGCGGTTCAGTATCCCGACAACCCGGGCTATTATCAGTGCGATTCAAAGTGGTGCGCTGAAAGACTGTGAAACTCAGCAGTTACCGGGTATCAATCTGGCTGTGCCTGTCGCTGTACCAGGTGTAAACAGTGAGTTATTGAATCCACGTGAAACCTGGGCTGATCCGGCGGCTTATGATGCGGCTGCGAAAGATCTGATTGGGCAGTTTGTGAATAATTTCACCAAGTTTAACGGTATTTCAGAAGAGATCGTTAAAGCGGGTCCTGAACTGTAAGGGTATTACTCTGTAACATCGTCGCTTCTGCCCACTCATGCGCACGCGGCTGACGTAACTCCGGTATATAAAAAAAGGGTGATCGACTGATCACCCTTTTTTTATATCTGCAAGCCCCCTGGTTGGAACTCAACTGCACTTCAGTTTGTAGTCGATGCTCTTCAGATAATCCACTTCGCTCTCCAGGTCTGTCTGAGTGAGGGGGTGGTGCTGCAGCCATTCATTAGGGAATGACAAGGTGATTTTCTGATTATCGGCCTGCAGTTTGAATGCGGGCAAGCGGGCTTTACTGCGACTGCGGTGCAGGATAACTGCAAGGCGAAGCAGCAGGCTCAAGCGTATGTAAGGCAATTGCTTATCTTCAGGTAGAAGTTTCCACTCATCCTTGGGTAGTTTGCGGCGGTGGGCTCTGGCCAAAAAGGCGAGCAGTTGCTGTTCTGTGTTGCTGAACCCAGGCAGGTCACAGTTTTGCAGTAAATAGGCGCTGTGGCGATGAAAACGGTTGTGGGAAATTGTCAGGCCGATTTCATGTGTACGTGCTGACCAGCAGAGCATGTCGTGAAACTCATGTTCCTGAAGCTGCCAGCTGTCACTCACCTGGGCTAGCAAGATCAGTGCAGTGGCTTCAACATTGGCGGCATGGCGGCTGTCAATATGATGGCGTTTCATGAGTGCATTGATGGTGCGCTCGCGTACGTCCTCATGACGCAGGCGACCAGCCATATCGTAAAGTACACCCTCGCGAAGTGCACCGTCTGAATATTCCATGGTGCTAATATCCAGTGACTCAAAAATCGCGCACATGATGGCCGTGCCTGCAGGCAATACCGCTTTGCGTTCCGGTTTGATGCTGTTTAGGCTGATTTCATCTGTATGGCTGAACTTCAATAGATAGGCTTTGAGCTGATTGAGCGCTTCGGCGCTGATAGGGCCTGAGGAAAAGCCAAGTTCTATACAGGCCTGTTTGATGGCTTTAGCCGTGCCGGATGAGCCGACACAGCTTTGCCAGCCCATGCGGCGATAGTTGCGCCGGATTGACAGCAACTCCTGCATGGCGGCCATTTTGGCTTGTTGGAATCCCTTGTCGGTTAACTGTCCGCCGGGAAAAAATTCTTCAGAGAAGCTGACACAGCCCAGTTGCAGACTTTCAAGTAATCGTGACTCAAAGCGCTCACCGATGATGCATTCAGTGCTACCGCCGCCTATGTCGATGACCAGTCGCCGCCCGGTATCATCAGCCAGGGTATGCGCCACGCCAAGATAAATCAGACGGGCTTCCTCATAGCCGGAAATAACCTGAAGGGGCAGTCCCATTACGGCGGCGGCACGGTTGGCAAACTCGTGGCGATTAGCGGCCTCACGCAGGGCATTGGTGGCAACGGCTCGTATGGCTGATCGGGGCAGCTCTTTGACCCGTTCAGCGAAACGTCGCAGACAATCGATCCCGCGTTGCTGGGCTTCCTCTGAGAGGGTGCCGGCTTCATCCAGTCCGGCAGCCAGTTGAACTTTTTCTGACATGACATCGACGGGTTTTAACTCTCCGTCTACCAGTCGGGCAACCACCATATGAAAACTGTTGGAGCCTATATCGATTGCCGCCAGCAGAGCCCCCTCTTCGGGTTGATCGGGCCGGTCCGGCTGTTCGTATACTTCCATTAAGCGCTCCACGTCACATTTTTATAGCGAATGGCCGTTATTTTGCCAGACGTGCTGGCGCATAAGAAGCCGAAAAATACTTTTCTTGGCGTATCTATGCCATGCGGATAAGTTCACAAGTATACACGGCTGGTGTTATGATCCTCATATAACAGCTATTACAAAGCACCCGGTGCAATGGAGAAACAGAGACATGAGTGAAAACATTATCAATGTCACCGATGCCACTTTTGAAGAAGAAGTGGTAAAAGCAGACAGCCCCGTTCTGGTAGATTACTGGGCAGAATGGTGTGGCCCCTGCAAAATGATTGCCCCTGTATTAGAAGAGATTGCCAAAGAGTATGCTGGGCAGTTAAAAGTTTGCAAGCTCAATATCGATGAAAACAATGACACCCCTCCCAAGTTTGGTATTCGTGGTATCCCCACGCTGATGCTGTTTAAAGGCGGCAGTGTGGAAGCGACTAAAGTGGGTGCTTGTCCAAGTCCCAGCTTTCTGCATTTATCGATGCTAATCTCTGAGTGAGCATCACGGTGAAAGGGTTGGAGCTATCCACCCTTTTCAATGAGATTGCTCTGGATCAACTGCTTAAGGATAATATCCAAGGATACTGGACAGGCGTCGTTAAACACTTTATATTCATTCTGTGCTTGGCTGATGATCCTGTCAGATCCCGGCAGGGTGTTACAGTGCGATCTGTTGATCTACTGAAACAATCTCTTTCCAACTAAATCCTCCGGCTTTCCATTCAATAATCAGCCTTCGTTTGGCTGCATCCTAAAAAACTATGAATCTATCTGAATTAAAACTCAAAAGTGTTCCAGACCTACTGGAAATAGCAAACAGCATGGGCATCCAGAACATGGCCCGTTCCCGCAAACAGGACGTGATTTTTGCCATCCTGAAAAAGCATGCTGTCAGTGGTGAAGATATATATGGCGATGGCGTTCTTGAAATACTTCAAGATGGCTTTGGTTTTTTACGTTCGGCTGATTCGTCGTACCTGGCCGGACCCGATGATATATATGTATCACCCAGCCAGATTCGTCGCTTTAATCTGCGTACAGGCGACACCATCGCTGGAAAAATCAGGCCACCGAAAGATGGTGAACGTTATTTTGCGTTGTTGAAAGTCAGCGAAATCAACTTTGACCGTCCTGAAAATGCCAAGAATAAAATACTGTTTGAGAACCTGACGCCGCTATTCGCCCAGTCGCGCATACGCATGGAAGTCGGTAATGGCAGTACTGAAGATATCACCGCCCGCGTTATCGACCTGGTTTCGCCTATGGGCAAGGGTCAACGTGCGTTGATCGTATCGCCACCTAAAGCTGGTAAAACGCTGATGTTGCAGAATATTGCCAACAGCATTACCCGCAACAGCCCAGACTGTTACCTGATTGTGTTGTTGATAGATGAGCGTCCGGAAGAAGTGACTGATATGCAGCGTACTGTGCGCGGTGAAGTTGTTGCTTCAACCTTTGATGAACCGCCTTCGCGTCACGTACAGGTAGCAGAAATGGTGCTGGAAAAGGCCAAGCGCCTGACAGAGCACAAAAAAGATGTCGTCATTCTGCTGGACTCCATTACCCGTCTGGCCCGAGCATATAACACCGTGATTCCATCTTCCGGTAAAGTGCTGACAGGTGGTGTTGATGCTCACGCGCTGGAGCGCCCCAAGCGTTTCTTTGGTGCTGCACGTAACATCGAAGAAGGTGGCAGCCTGACAATCATTGCAACAGCGCTGGTGGATACCGGTTCAAAAATGGATGAAGTGATCTACGAAGAGTTTAAGGGTACCGGTAATGCCGAAGTACATTTAGACCGTCGTATTGCTGAAAAACGCGTGTTCCCGGCGATTAATATCCGCCGTTCAGGCACGCGTCGTGAAGATCTGTTGACCACAGAAGATGAGCTGCAGCGTATCTGGATTTTGCGTAAATTGCTGGATCCGATGGATGACTCCGCCGCTACAGAGTTTGTGATCGACAAGCTGAAAGACTTTAAGACCAATGATGAGTTTTTCCAGTCGATGAAGCGTAAGTAAACGATCTGCAAAAGAGTGTTTAGCGTATCAGTTAGAACTCTTTCACCCAGACACCCAGGCAGCTTTGCTGTCTGGGTGTCAGTGTCCGGTAAGACCTAGTTATGTCCACGCCAAAATATCAAGACCTTCGTGATTTTATCCAGATGCTTGAGGCCAGAGGCCAACTCAAGCGCATTACCCAGCCTGTCAGCCCTGTGCTGGAGATGACCGAAATTGCGGATCGAACTCTGCGTGCAGGCGGACCTGCGCTGTTGTTTGAGAATCCCATCGGCTTTGATATCCCGGTGCTGGCAAACTTGTTCGGTACCCCGGAACGGGTGGCTTTGGGTATGGGGCAAGAATCTGTATCGGCCTGCGAGATGTGGGTCTATTGCTGGCGCAGTTAAAAGAACCTGAGCCGCCCAAGGGCTTCAAGGATGCCTGGGATAAACTGCCAGTATTCAGGCAAGTACTGAATATGGGGCCGAAGCTGGTTAAATCCGCACCTTGTCAGGCGGTGGTCACCGAAGGTGATGCCGTTGATCTGTATCGTTTGCCAATTCAAACCTGCTGGCCAGGCGATGCCGGACCCTTAGTGACCTGGCCGTTGGTCATTACCCGTGGACCGAATAAAAGTCGTCAGAATCTCGGTATTTACCGACAGCAATTGATTGGTAGAAATAAACTCATCATGCGCTGGTTGGCACACCGTGGTGGCGCGCTGGATTTTCGCGAGTGGAAACAGCAGCACCCCGGACAGCCTTTTCCGGTTGCTGTGGCGTTGGGTGCAGACCCTGCCACCATTCTTGGGGCGGTAACACCGGTTCCGGACACGCTGTCAGAGTATGCCTTTGCTGGCTTACTGCGTGGTGGAAAGACCGAGCTGGTGAAGTGTATTGGCAATGATCTGCAGGTACCGGCGAGCGCTGAGTTTATTCTGGAAGGCTATATCGATCCGGATGAAACTGCCGCAGAAGGACCGTTTGGAGATCACACTGGCTATTATAATGAAGTGGATCACTTCCCGGTTTTTACCGTGGAACGTATTACGCATCGTAAAAATCCAATCTACCATAGTACCTATACCGGTAGACCACCGGATGAACCTGCGGTGTTGGGTGTAGCACTAAATGAAGTATTTGTACCAATTCTGCAGAAACAGTTTCCCGAGATAGTGGATTTCTACCTGCCACCTGAAGGTTGCTCCTATCGCCTGGCTGTGGTGACGATGAAAAAACAGTACCCTGGCCACGCCAAACGGGTGATGCTGGGTGTATGGTCGTTTCTGCGTCAATTTATGTACACCAAGTTTGTGATTGTCTGTGATGATGATATTAATGCGCGAGACTGGCAGGATGTTATCTGGGCTATGACTACACGTATGGACCCTGCCAGAGATACGGTCATGATCGAAAATACGCCAATTGATTACCTGGATTTTGCGTCACCAGTTTCCGGTCTGGGATCAAAAATGGGCATGGATGCAACCAACAAGTGGCCGGGTGAAACCCAGCGTGAGTGGGGGGAGCCGATTCAGATGTCTGCAGAGGTCAAGGCACATGTGGATGAAATATGGGACAGTTTAGGCATAGTGCCTGGAGAGAATTTTGAATAGATATACGGCAAAAATAATCAGTAATGAACGCCTGAACCGGGATGTCTATCGGGTTCGGATTGCGCTGCAAGCGTCAGCTGCTGAGTCAGTAACTTTTCGTGCCGGTCAGTATCTTGAGTTGTTTTTGCCGGATGGTCGCAGTGCGTTCTTTTCTATCGCATCAGCTCCAGAGAATATTGATGCATTAGAGTTACATATCCGTCATATGCCGGATAGTGAAATGAACTGTGCACTCGTTGCCCATCTGGAGCAGGCGTCGGAAGTGGAGCTGTGCATGGCCATGGGTCAATGCCATCTTTCTGCGACTGCATTAGTGCCAGAGCGGACCCTTTTTTTTGTTGCCGGTAGTACCGGATTTGCCCAAATCAAAAGCATGGTTGAACATCTGTTGGTGAATCAGGTGACGCAGTCTATCCATGTCTACTGGGGTGGACGTGTTGCTGATGATCTTTACCTGGATAGTCTGGCGCGCCAGTGGGCCAGCGAGTACCCCAACCTGCAGTATACCGCTGTATTGTCCGAACCGGAGGATACCTGGCAGGGTCGCTGTGGGCTGTTACCCGACGTTGTGGCGGCTGATTTAATAGCAGCTGCTACAACAGATATTTATGCTTGTGGTTCACCAGGTATGGTATATGCCTAGTGGATGCACTGGAAGCCAAGGGTGTTAGTGAACGCCAGATACATGCCGATGTATTCGCCTACGCACCTCGCCCCAAAGCGACCGGCTGATATTTCTATACCCAGGTAGAGGTGTAGATCCAGGGTTGTATCTGATGTATTCAGATACAACCCTGGGCTATTGTGGGGATTAATCTGCCTTGAGTGCCGGTTGTGGCAGGGGTAGATCAGGCAGCTTCTCGGTTAATTGACGGATACCCTGATTCATGACTTGCATCGCTTTATCGGGTTGATCCAGCTGTCGTAGCAGGCGGGCAAGCTCGGCACAGGTGTCCAGATCAGGATCAAGACTCAGACTCTGCTCATAAAACCCAACGGCTTCACTCCATAGCTGGCACTTTGCTGCCAGTCTGGCCAGGGCGATGTACAGCCCGGGGCTCTGTTCATAAGTTGATAACCATTGTTGTGCCTGCTGATATGGTTTACGCGGCTTGGGACTGTCAATCAGGCCGTACAGAGGAATCAACGCTTCACTCCAGCGAGACTCCAAACGCTTTTTCAGCAGCGACTCAGCAGCCTTATGGCCGCCTGCAGCCATCAACTGATGGGCATACTCTGCCACCACCTCATCGTAACCCGATGCAGTTTCAGGCATGCTGACCCAGATACTTTGCAGTTGACGAACCTGTTGTTCAGGTTCTGGTACAGAGCCTCCAGCGCTTGGCGTCTTCTGTTTGTACAGCAGATGTAACAGTGTCTCTCGCTCAAGGCGATTCAGGTTTTCCAGCGGTAGTGCTTTACTGCGGCGTAGATCTGGAAGAATATCAGCAACACCCTGCCAGTCATGCAGCTGGGTCGAGACATCAGCCAATAGAGCTAAAATTTGTTTGTTTTGCGGCTGTTTGCGGCGCAACTTTAATAAGTTGGCCAGAGCGGCCTCTAATTGTCCACGGGCAACCTGAATCTGGGCCTGGGTAATGCTTACCGCCAGACCGGCTTCAGGCGTGGTTTTCAGTGCTTTTTTCAGCAGGTCATCTGCACCGGCCTGGTCGCCGTTTTCATGTGCGGCTCGAGCAGCTGCAAGGTAGTTGATTGCTGGTAGATCAAAGTCTTCGGCACTGCGGGTCAGCACTTTCTGTGCTTTATACCACTCGCCTTCAGACAGAGCCAGCAGGCCTTGCAGGGTTTTTTTACGTGCGGCCTGCTGTTTCCTGGTAACACGCCATTGGCGAAAGCGTCCGCTGGGCAGACGAGTGTTGAAGATCAGGTTGAAAATTACGTGTAAGAGTAAAAAGGCGATCAACAGACCAATCAGAAAGACCCAGAGAGTGGTTTCAACAGTGGTGTTGTTATAGGCCAGTAAAACATAACCTGAATCGGTTACCATCATCTGACCGGTCCAGGCACCAACCACCAATACCAGCAGTAACAGGATAAAAAGGCGTTTCATCAGTTGCCTCCTTCACGCTTCAGGCGGCGCAGTTCACTGATGTGGGTTTGCAAGGCATCCAGTGAGGCATTGATAGAAGGCACCTCGGGGGCAACGTCAATCTGCTTGAGTTCATCTAAGCCGCGCAACAATGACTGGGTGGTGGCATCACTGGGCTCAAAGTAGTCCGCTATCCATTGACTGGCTTTTTCCAGACTATGCGAATAAGCCCCTTGGCGGCGCTGCAGCAGTGCATGCTGTGCTTGTTCTAGCATCAGGTGCAGATTTTGCTGCAGGTAGTAGGTCTGTTCCGGGGAAAGTAAGGGTTCAACCGGTTCATCACGCTGCTGGATCACAACCAGTTGGTCCAGCTTGGACATGGCATTGGATAGTGCGTTTTTGGCCCCGGCACCCCAAGTGTCACGCACCGCTTCAGGTGTCATTTCTTCTAACATGTCAGGTAATTGGCGTCGATCTGATACGGGCGTCATGCGCAGGTCAGACACTCGTGCATTCAATGCGCTAAGGCGCAAGAATACACCTTCTGTATCCAGGCGCGGGACGGCATCCAGTGCGGCGATGTCCTGTGCCAGTGCCTCACGTACAGGATAGAGTGCAGCGTCATCAGCCTGTCGGAGTATTTCGTCGGCGGACCTGAGCAGGGCCAGCGCGCCTGTAGCACTCTGTTCCATCAGCACACGTTGATTGGCAAGGCGTAGCAGGTACTCAGCTTCGGCCAGTAACCAGTCTTTTTCAGAAATGACCTGCTGTGCCTGAACCTGACGTATGCTCTGGGTCAAGCGTTCCTGCAAGCCGTCAACATTGCGCTGGCTGGCAGCAGTTAGCTCCTGCAGTTGGCCCAGTTGCTGATTAATGTTGGCGGCCTGCTCACTAACAGACGAAACCGTGCGAGCAACCTCAGTGGCATTGCTGGCCAGTCGGGTTTCGACCTCGGCGGCCAAATTAATGGTTGAATTCTGCAGTTGTTGATTCTGATAAAACAGATAGCCGGATAAGCCCAATGCGGCCAGAGCGATCACCAGTGCGGCTCTTGCAGGCCAGGGAGACGGCGGTTGTGGTGCCTCCTCTGGTGCGGGGCTGTTCAAGGCTGCAGCGGATGTGGCTTGGTTGATCTCGGGTTCAGTGGCTGTGCTTTCAGTGGCCGTGCTTTCGGTTGCTCTGCTTTCGGCAGCAGGACTGTCCATCGCACTGGTTGTATTAGCTTCAACTGAAGTTTCCGTCGCAGATTGTTCAGTTTCAGGTACAGGCGTTTCAGGATTGCTATTCTGGTCGGTTTTATCAGATTTATTTGTCATGCCAGCTGTTCCAAGTCATTTCCGGGGAGAGTGGCCCGGACCATTGAGTCATCATCCGGTCCCTGAGCAACTCTGACCCGCCTGTATCCCAGCTCCCGTGCAATGACAGCAATGCGTTCACTGGGCACTATTAAAAGCGTGTTGAGCAGCGCTTGATACCGGTCTGCTGAATGGGTTGTAATCAGGGTCTGCAGGTTCAGCAGACTTTCGCCACTGGTAATGAGCAGCGCCGATAAGGGTTCATCCAGCAGTTTCTGCTTTAATGTCTGTTCAGAATAACTGGGCAGGCGTCGATAGTAAACTGTACCATAGTCAACTTTGGCCCCGCGTTCTGTCAGCGTGCTTCTCATCAGGTCACGACCAGCGTTTCCCCGCAGTATCAAAATGCGTTGACCTCCGACCTGCTGAAACCTGTCGCTACTCAGCAGTGCCTCGGAGTCATAGCCCTGATCGCTGGACCAGGCACGAATACCCTGCTGTTCAAGCTGCTTGACTGTCTGTCGACCGATACCTATCCAGTCGATACCCACTGGCAGCTGCGGCCAGAAGTCTTCAATCAGCTCAACACCCAGCCTGGCAGCATTAGGACTGACAAAAATGACTTTTTGATACAGATCCAGATCCAGGATGCGCTGCTTGGTGTCAGTATAGACTGAATCTGATTCACTGACCGGCTCGATCTGGATAAGCGGCAGACAAACGGCTTCACCGCCGAGCGACTGAATCAAAGTCTGCTGTGCCTGACTCTGATGCAGCGCTCGTGTTACCAGTAAGCGCTGCCCCTGCAGGCCATTAACCGCGTTCTGTATAGACATGCTTTAATATGTCATCAGCACCCGCTGCAAGCAGTTGCTCTGCCAGTTGAATGCCTAAGGCTTCGGCTGATTCTACCGGTCCGGTGATTTCATCCCGTAGTACGCGACTGCCATCCGGCAGACCGACCAATCCACGTAGCCAAAGCTGGGTGTTATTCTGCTGCAGCACCGCATAACAGCCGATAGGTACCTGGCATCCACCTTCCAGACGGCGATTCATAGCGCGCTCTGCCAGTACGCGACTGGCTGTTTGAGTGTCGTGTAGTGGCTGGAGCAGGTCGATCAGTTCCTGATCATCACTTCGGCATTCAATACCGACTGCACCCTGCCCACCTGCTGGAAGGCACTCTTCAGCTGGCATCTCTTTACGAATGCGGCTTTCCAGCTTGAGCCTTACCAGACCAGCGGTCGCCAGGATAATGGCATCGAACTCACCCGCATCCAGCTTGCCCAGGCGAGTCTGCACATTGCCACGCAAGCTACTGACTTTCAGGTCAGGGCGGCGCTCGCGCACCTGTACTTCACGGCGCAATGATGAGGTGCCGACATGAGCGCCCTGAGGTAGATCATCCAGTGAGTCAAAGTGGTTGCTGACAAAGGCATCAGTGGGTTTTTCGCGTGGACAAATCACGGCAAGTCCCAGCCCTTCAGGGAACTCCATAGGAACATCTTTCATCGAATGCACAGCAATATCAGCGCGATTCTCCAGCATGGCATTTTCCAGTTCTTTAACAAAAAGGCCTTTACCACCGATTTTTGCTAAAGGCGTATCCAGAATTTTGTCGCCCTGAGTCACCATAGTGACCAGCTCGATCTGGATGCCGGGTGGTGCGCTTCAAGTTCAGCTTTGACATATTCAGCCTGCCAGAGAGCCAGCAGGCTTCGGCGTGTTGCGATACGGATGGTTCTGCTCATAATGGAGTCCTGTTGCCGTGAGTGCAAAAAATCAGACACAGATTGTAGCAGATTAACCCCAACGGGCGATAAACCCCACGGTAATCCGTGGCCAAGCTTGGTATAATGGCGGGATTTTCAGCCATTCGCCAGTTCATGGCCTGTTCATGGAGAGTATCAGTATGAGCAACAAAACCAATCAGCAGTGGGGCGGCCGTTTTTCCGAGCCGACCGATGCCTTTGTGGCGCGTTTTACCGCCTCTGTGGATTTCGATAAGCGTCTCTACAAACAAGATATCCAGGGTTCCGTTGCTCATGCGCGAATGCTGACACAGGTGGGTGTACTCACTCAGGAAGAGTGTGATGCCATTTTGCGTGGGCTGGGTGAAATTCGTGTTGAAATAGAGCGGGGTGAGTTCGAGTGGTCGGTGGCGTTAGAAGATGTCCATATGAATATCGAAGCGGCGCTGACACACAAAATCGGTGTGATCGGTAAAAAGCTGCATACCGGCAGGTCACGTAATGATCAGGTGGCGACGGATATACGCCTCTATCTACGCGATGAAACCGATTTGATTCTGGATGAACTGTCGCGATTGCAGCAGGGGTTGCTGGAGTTGGCTGAGCGCGAAGCGGATACCATTATGCCAGGCTTTACTCATCTGCAAACGGCGCAACCAGTGACCTTCGGACACCATCTGATGGCCTGGTTTGAAATGCTCAGCCGTGATTATGAGCGTTTTGTCGATTGCCGTAAGCGTATTAATATTTTGCCCTTGGGCGCAGCAGCTCTTGCGGGCACTACCTACCCGATTGACCGTCACTATACCGCTGAACTGCTGAAGTTTTCCGCACCAGCGGGTAATTCTTTAGATGCAGTGTCGGATCGAGATTTCGCTATAGAGTTCTGTGCCGCATCAAGTGTTTTGTTGATGCATATGACCCGTATGTCAGAAGAACTGGTGCTCTGGGCGTCGGCACAGTTCAATTTTGTTGATCTGCCCGACCGTTTTTGTACCGGATCGTCGATTATGCCGCAGAAAAAAAATCCGGATGTGCCAGAGCTGGTTCGCGGGAAAAGTGGTCGGGTGTATGGCCATCTGTTCTCCTTGCTGACATTGATGAAGTCTCAGCCCCTGGCATACAACAAGGATAATCAGGAAGACAAAGAGCCGCTGTTTGATACTGTCGATACGGTCAAGGGGTGTTTGCGTGCCTTCGCCGATATGGTGCCAGCTCTGCAGGCGCGTAAAGAGGTTATGCGCGAGGCGGCCTTGCGTGGTTTCTCTACAGCTACGGACCTGGCCGATTATCTGGTGCGTAAAGGTGTTGCTTTCCGTGATGCGCATGAAGTTGTCGGCTTGTCGGTGGCTTATGGTATACGCATGGGTAAGGATCTGGGCAGATGGAACTGTCTGAATTACAGCAGTTCTCGGGCGTGATTGAAGCGGATGTGTTTAGTGTACTGACACTGGAAGGTTCTGTTTCCGCCAGAGACCATATCGGTGGCACTGCGCCGGATCAAGTTCGTAAAGCCGTTGCAGTTGGTCAGCAGTTATTGTCTGGCCGAGATCAGCACAGCTGATTTCTACAGGTATAGAAAAAACTTAACCGGGGCGGGTTAGTCGTTAGTTAACCCGCCCCGGTGCATAGTCAAACCTTGAAACGTCCAATCCGGCCCTGGAGGTCACTGGCGAGCTTGGCCAGTTCGTCCGCTGCTGTATTGACTTGATCAGTACTGCTTGAGGTCATTTCAGCCGCATCGGTAATAAAGCTGATATTGTGGTTTATTTCATCGGCAACCTGGGACTGCTGACGAGCTGCTTCAGCAATCTGAATGTTCATGCTGTTAATGGTCTCTATCGCGCCAGCAATACTACTCAGTGCTTCATTGGTATCGTTGCAACTGGTCACACTGGTGGTGGCTTTGCTACGGCTTAACTCCATTGAATTCACCGCTTTTTCGGCTCCGGATTGCAGACGTTCAATCATGTGTTGAATATCCACCGTTGAGTTCTGGGTACGACTGGCGAGGCTGCGTACTTCATCGGCCACCACCGCAAATCCACGTCCCTGTTCACCAGCGCGTGCGGCTTCAATGGCGGCATTTAATGCCAGCAGGTTGGTCTGGTCGGATATGTCACGAATCACATCGAGAATTTTACTAATCTCCCGGCTATCATTAGACAAGTGATTTATGATTTGAGCGGCTGCCTCGATGTCACTAGCCAGCCCTTGAATCGACTGTTGGGTGTTAACCAGTTTTTGTTTGCCAGACAAGGCCAGTTCATTGGCTGCGCCAGCGGCATGCGAAGTCTGGTCAGCATTGTCGGCAACTTCGGTGACTGTGGCGGTCATCTCATTCATTGCGGTAGCGACTTGCAGGGTTTCAGACTGCACTTTTTTAGCTTGCTGTGAGGTGTCTGTACTGGAGGCTGACAGCTCTTCGGCTGCGGCAGACAGTTGAACTGTCGCAGCACCAACCTGTTTGATCAGGCTGTGGATATGTTCAACAAAATGATTGAATGAACTGGCCAGGTCTGCCAACTCATCACGGCCAGTTTCATCCAGACGTGCAGTCAGATCACCATCACCAGCGGCAATATTGCGTAAGCTGTCAGCCGTTGTTTTCAAAGGTTTGATAATGCTGCGAGCCAGTAATGTTGCCATCAGCAGGCCCAGCAAGACTGACACTATGCCGATTACGACGATACGTATCAGTGCCTGTTGGTAGCCCTGCACATATTCAGTACGGTCAATCATCAGTTCAACGACACCTAAGGGCTTGCCAGAGAAGTCCATGATCGGGCGCGCCATAACAGCCCAGCTCTGTTCACCTCTGTCGACTTTGCTAGTGTAGACCTGACCTTGCATAACCTGATTTAGTTGTGTCTGAGACAGGGAAGTATTATTTTCAATCGTGGTGGCGAAGGTATTGAAGCCACTGTCGGCTGGGATATGCAGTGCGGCCTGTGCACCAAAACGTTCAGTAAAGGTGTTAAAAAAGTCCTGGCCAAATGAAAGCCCAACTTCAGCTGAGCCTATATGGCGTTGTTGATGATAGACAGGAATGACACCACGTAGACCGATGCCAGCAACACCGCTTTCCAGACCGCTTTGAGCATGCTGCTGCTGGTTGGCTTCAAGTACTGTCAGGCGAAAGCTGCTGAGGTCATCATCATATTTATCCAATTGATGCAGGCGCAGATAAGACGTGGCGGGTGGCTGGTGGAATTGAAACTGGCGGATGTTATACGTTTCTTGTAGCGCTTCAAACACCGGCTGTGTCAGTTGTTGTAGCAGTGCTCTGTCGCGGTTAGCGAAGGCTTCAGAAATACCAACGCCACTTGTGGCGGCGGTGGTGATGCGTAACGCCTGTTCGGCTGTTTGATCAATGGATGCCTGCAGTGCGTTATGTAGATCTTCGAGTTGACGGCTTTCGGCGCGTTGTGTGATATTACTTAGCAGGTTCAGGACGGTGGGAATAATGATGGCAATGACCAATGCCAACATGATGGCTGTACCCAACGAAAGACGGATGGATATGCGTATATTTCTCAGCATTGACAGAGGTCCTTGAGCCAGTAACCGGGTATCCGGCTGCTTTCTAATTAAGTTATTGTTAATTTAATTCAAGCACATTTTATAAGATTATAAAACTGTACTTTGGACAAATGTCAATCAGCTGCTGCTGGTCTTAAAAATATCAGGAATACTTATGTTATCAGTAGTAACGGTGCTCTGGCCGGTGTTTGCACTTTTGCTTACCGGCGCGGGCATGCGTCGTTTTGGCTTCCCTGGTGATGGGTTTTGGCTGCCAGCTGAGCGCTTGACTTACTACTTTTTGTTTCCAGCTTTGCTGATCCACAGTCTGAGCCAGGCTTCATTGTCAGGTCAGGAGTCTTTGGTATTGATGCTGGCCGTGCTGCTGTTGTTGAGTGCAGGAACGCTGGTTTGTTATGCTCTGCGACGTTTCTTGCAGTTGGAGAGTGCGGCTTTTACGTCCTTTTATCAGGGCAGTATGCGTTTCAATACGTTTGTGGCCCTGGCGGTTTCCTCGGCCCAGTTTGGCTCTGCCGGGATAGCGTTAGCCGCCGTGGTAGCAGCGGTAATGATTCCTGTGCTGAATCTGCTCTGTGTGTTGGTGTTCGCTCATAATGCAGATCGCCAGCCAACATTCGGTGGTGTGCTGAAAACACTGCTGACAAATCCACTGATATTAGCATCAGTATTGGGTGTCATTATTAACCTGGCGGGGGGCTTGCCTGAGATGATGCGGCCCTTCTTTGTGCTCTTGTCACAAATGGCGCTGCCACTGGGGCTGCTGTCGGTTGGAGCCGCTCTGAACCTGTCGGCCTTGCGTCGTTCAGGGCGAGGGATGCTCTTTGCTATTGTGATTAAACTACTGATCTTCCCCTTATTTGCTGCGCTGATTGCGCTGTTGTTGGGTTTATCGACCCTGGCAGCGGGGGTATTTATTACCTTTGCTACCATCCCTACAGCTACATCTGCCTATATTCTTGCGCGCCAGCTGGGTGGTGATGCGTCACTTATGGCGGCTATCATTACTGCGCAAACCTTATTATCTATGTTAACTATCCCATTTTGGCTGATGTTACTGCTGTGAAAATACATTTAATTCATAGGGTTTGGATGGTTGTTCAAGATATGGGCTTAACTCAGTCATATAACATCCAGTAAAAAAACAAAAAAAATCTTGTAATAGACTTGAAATATTTTCTATTTATGAAACACTGTGCTTGCGTGGTAAACACCCGTTTGGTGTTTTTATAGTCAGCTTAAATGACTGTTTAACTAATACACTGCAATCAATTAATAAAAGAGATAAACAAGATGAGACGGAGTCCTGATCTGGTGCTGGTGTTAGTGCTGGTATTTGTAGTTGGCACTGTAATGACTGGTGTATCTCAGAGTGGTATTGAGTTTGCTGCTGTAGTTCAGCAGGTCTTTAATAGCTGAAGCGATAAATACCTGTTTCTGTCACGATACCTGTTAACGGAACATCCCAGCTTTGCATTGCCAGGCTGCTCACTTTTTGTAATTCGTGTGCCAGGCCTATTAGTTTTGGTCCTCTGACTCCTTTGGATCGCAGCTTGAAGCCGAAAGTCCGGTCGTAATAGCCGCCCCCCATCCCTAGTCGCCCACCTTCAGTGTCAAAAGCTACCAGTGGAAGAAAAACCAGGTCCAACGCCCAGGCAGGTGTCTTGGGTGTGTGTTGTAGTTTAGGTTCGGAAATACCGTAGCTGTTCAAGCGCATGGGGCTGTCTACCCTGTAGGGTAAAAACCATAAGCGGTTGTGATGTATCGGATGAAGTACCGGCAGGTAAACAGTTTTTCCTAATTGCCAGCATAAGCGAATAAGCGGTTCGGGCTGATCTCGCCATCATTGGGCAAATAGAGAGCGATTTTTCGCGCACGTCGAAACCAGAGTTGTTGTTTAAGGTTGAGGCAAAGTTGTTTGGCGTGCTGTTTTTGTTCTGTGGCGGAGAGTGATCGGCGTTGGCGTCTGATTTGTTGGCGTAAGGCTTTACGGTCATCTGGCATGATGAGGGTCTCCCAAGGTGCCGTTTACTGGTTCTGGCCCTGAACCGTGAGGTTCAGAGAGGGAGCAGTTTCTGACATATTAGGCTTTCCGGCAAGCGGACATGCACACAACATCAAAGTGACACTCCCGTTTAGAAGGATATAGGCTCGAGGGACTTAACCAGCTCTCAAACACCTCAGGAGACAATTGCATTATACCAGATTAGCCGTGATTGTCAGCTACCCGAGCTGGATGTGTTCAATGCATTATCAATTTTACTGCCAAGGTGGCGCAAGTGTGTATCCACACTCTGCCGCTGAGATTCCTTGTTTTTCAACAATTCGTGCGACATGTTCAGTGCAGCCATCACTGCAATGCGTTCAAGCCCGACAATCTTCCCGGTGTTTTTGATCTCGCGCATTTTATCATTCAGATAATCGGCTGATGCCAACAGTTCAGCTTCAGCGCCATCTGGGCAGCTGATAGTGTATTCTTTATCAAGTAGTCTGACAGTAACACTTCTCGCTGTTGTCATGATCCGTGCTCCAAGGATTTCAACCGGGAAATCATGGCCTCAATTTTACTTTGGGTTTGTGTGTTCAGTTGCATCAGCTGGGTGCGCTCTTCTTTTAAACGCTGTTCTGACTCGTGCAGGCGTTTATTTTCTTTTTCCAGTTCGTTGAGTCGAGCGATCAGTTGATCAACTTTGTGTTCCAGTGCATTAAAAAGATGTTCACTCATGTCCGGGCGCTTCCTGACAACCATCATGTTTTATATTAACAGCCTGTGGCAAACCTTGACATCCTTTGCGGATAAACTACCGAGCTTGACGCGCATTCTGGTCATTTAGACAGGCTATTCATACCCTCTACAGTAAATGCTAGCATAGCCAGCCTCTGATTTATTTATTTCTCTGATGGATATTGAAATGACTGCTGAAAAAACGCTGCCTGACCTCCCTGATTTTGATGCCATTGCTGACCTGATGATCAGTGAAGGGGTGTTGACTCTATCACCGGCTGAGCTACACGGGCTGATGGCCGGTCAATTGTCTGCCGGTGCGCGTTTTGATACGGATACACTCCTGCGTGTGCTGTGTGAATTGATGAACGTCGATCAGTTGGTGCAAGATGAAGGCAAGCTGCTATTTGCATCACTCTATCATATAACGCTGGCGCAGCTACTGGATGAAGATCTTGGCTTTCGTTTGTTGCTGCCGGATGATGAGCAGGAAATCAGTCAGCGAGTTGATGCTTTAAGCAGCTGGTGTAGTGGCTTTTTGGCCGGCTTTGGTATGTATCTTGGTGAACAGCCTATGTCTGATGCACTTAAAGAAGGGCTGCAGGATTTTGCTGAAATAGCCCAGGTATCGACAGATCCGGATGAATTGGATGATGAAGATGAGTCTGGATTGCTGGAATTGCAAGAGTATGTGCGTATGGCCGCTTTGTATATATTCGCTGAATGCAATCCTGATGTTGACCCTGATCCAGCGGATAAGCGTAAACAGTTACATTGAGTATCACCCGAGTGTGAGTAGGTAATAATGAAAATTTGCATAGATGAGTTTCGTCAGCGCCGCAAACAACTGCTGCGGCAGTTGCCCGAAAACAGCATTGCCCTGGTGCCCGCAGCAAGCATGAAAACCCGCAATCGGGATGCGGAGTATGCTTTTCGACAGGATAGCGACTTTTATTACCTTACCGGATTTAATGAACCGGATGCTTTGTTAGTGTTGATGCCGGGTGGCTCAGAGGGTGAGTCGATTTTATTTTGCCCGCCGCGTGATGCCACCATGGAGATATGGACCGGCTACCGTGCTGGCCCCGAAGGCTGTATTCATGATTTTGGTATGGATCAGGCATTTAACCTGGATCAGCTGGATGAGCAGATGCCGGCATTGATCAATGGCAAGGCGGCGCTATGCTATGCTCAGGGCAGTGATGCCGGGTTGGATGCAAAAGTGGCGAGCTGGCTGAATACGTTGCGTGCCAAGGTCAGGTTGGGGTTCAGTCTGCCGGAGCAAACTCTGGTGTTGGATAAGTGGCTGCATGAGTTGCGCTTATTCAAATCAGAGGCCGAGTTACAGGTGATGCAGCAAGCGGCAGAGCTGTCGGCTCAAGCCCATTGTCGCGCAATGCAGCTATGCTGCCCCGGAATGATGGAGTATCAGTTAGAGGCTATCATTCAGCAGCATTGTGCTATGGCAGGTGCGCGCTTTCAGGCTTATTCCCCGATTGTGGGTGGCGGTGTTAATGCCTGTATTCTGCACTATATTGATAATAATGCCGTGCTAAAGGATGGCGATCTGGTATTAATCGATGCGGGTTGTGAGCTGGATAATTATGCCAGTGATATCACCCGGACCTTTCCGGTAAATGGACATTTTAGTGAGGCACAGAAACTGCTGTATCAGTTGGTGCTGGATACACAGGAAGCTTGTATTGATGCTATCCGTCCAGGTGTGCCCTGGGGTGATATTCATGAGTTGTCGGTGCGGCTGCTGACTCAGGGGTTGCTGCAGCTGGGCTTGTTACAAGGTGAGCTAGACGCTCTGATTAAGTCTGAAGCTTACAAACCTTTTTATATGCATCGTATCGGCCATTGGCTGGGTATGGATGTGCACGATGTCGGGCGCTACAAAGATGCCGATGCCTGGCGGCCTTTGCAGCCGGGTATGGTCATGACTGTGGAACCTGGATTGTATATTGCTCCTGACAATCAAGAGGTTGATTCCTGCTGGCGTGGTATAGGCATACGTATTGAAGATGATGTGGTGGTAACTGAATCCGGGCATCTGGTGCTGACTGCCGGAGTGCCCAAATCAATAGCCGGGATTGAGGCGCTGATGCGCCGTGGAGACGGTGAATGAGAAAACACTATGATCTGGTGATTGCGGGTGGTGGTATGGTGGGAGCGAGTCTGGCTTGTGCCTTGTTGCCGGTAGCTCAGGCGTTGCAACTTAAAATCGCCCTGGTTGAATTGCAGCCCTTGCCTCCACCGGGTGAAAACCGTTTCCAGCCCAGTTACGATGCACGCTCCACCGCTTTGGCTTATGGTGCGCGTTCCTTTTATCAGGCCACCGGTGTATGGCAGCGATTGCGTGAACACCTGACACCGATTGAGCATATTCATGTTTCTGATCGTGGGCGCTTTGGTGTTACGCGTCTGCATGCGGTTGATGAGAAGGTCGCCGCTCTGGGCTATGTGGTTGAGAATCACTGGTTGGGCCAGGTGTTGCTGGATCATATTCGCCAGGATGACTCAGGCTGTCTTGATTTTATCTGTCCGGCTGAGATTCAGTCGTTCACACCCTGTGAAGATTACAGTCTGTTGAGTGTGAAGACCCCTGATGGGCCGTTGGAGCTGCAAACGGAGCTTGCCGTAATTGCTGATGGTGGACGTTCAGGCTTGCGAGAAGCGCTGGGTATATCCTGCGATGAACATAGCTATGGCCAGCATGCCCTGGTCGCCAATATCAGCCTCGACCAACCCCACCAACACATTGCTTATGAGCGTTTCACTGATTCTGGTCCTATGGCATTGTTACCCGGTGAAACACTGGATGGAGAGTATCGCTGCGGTTTGGTTTGGACCTTGCCGGACGATGAGGTCGCGCGCGTGCTGGCGCTGAGTGATGCGGCCTTTTTACAGCAGTTGCAGCAGGTATTTGGTTACCGTGCCGGTCGTTTTGTGCGGGTTGGTGAACGCTACCATTATCCCCTGAAGTTGACGCTGGCCCAGGAGCAAGTGCGTGCAGGGCTAGTGGTGCTGGGTAATGCCGCACACGCTTTGCATCCGATTGCCGGGCAGGGCTATAACCTGGCGTTACGTGGCGTTACGGATCTGGCTGAGAACCTGATTGCCTCACGGCAGATGGGTGTGTCCCTTGGGGATCTTGCACGCTTACAATTATACGAGCAGCGGCGTAAGGCTGATCAGTTACGTACCATTGGCTTCAGTGATAAAACCATGCGCTTGTTTTCCAATCCTAACCCGTTATTAAGTCTGGGTCGTTCAATGGGGTTGCAGTTGCTGGATGTTTGTCCGCTGGGCAAAACCCTGTTTGCGCGCACGGCTATGGGGCTGGATTCGCCAGCTCTGCAGTTGCCCCGATAGAGGATTCTTTGATGCAGCAGCCTGAAGATAATAGTGTCGATGTAGTAATTAACGGAGCGGGGATGGTCGGTGCCGCTCTGGCGTGCCTGCTGGCGCAAGCTGGTATGCGTGTTGTTGTGCTTGAACCACGTACTGAAGCCCCACAACAACTGCTGGATGAGCTTCCTGAGTTACAGTCACAGGGCTATGATGCCAGAGTCAGTGCGCTGACTCTGGCATCCCAGGCGCTGCTGTCCTATATCGGTGCCTGGCCAGTCATCGAAGCGACAAGGGCAGCCGCGTACCAAGGGATGGAAGTGTGGGATGGTTTGGGTCGCGGACATATTCATTTCAGTGCTGCTGATCTGCATGAACCTTATTTGGGACACATTGTTGAGAACCGGGTGACGCTGGCCGCACTGTACCAGTGTTTATTGATGCAGCCAGGTATTGAAGTGCGTAATGCTGTGCAGATGACAGCCCTGTCGGCTCCAGATGCTCTGGGAGGTCGCTGGTTGACGCTAAGCCAGGGTGAGCCACTTTATGCGCCCTTGTTAATAGGGGCTGATGGAGCAGAGTCACTTACTCGTCAACTGGCCGGTATCCCCGCAACGGCTTGGGATTATGGTCATCACGCACTGGTCACTAGCGTCACCACCGAAGCTTCACACCAGTGGCAGTGCTGGCAGCGCTTTACAGAGGATGGGCCGCTGGCCTTCCTGCCGTTGGCATCAGAAACGCCTGACCGTGTGTCGATTGTCTGGTCAACGTCACCTGCGCATGCGCGCGCTCTGCTGGCACTGGACGATGAAGCGTTTTGTGATGCATTGAGTCGGGCTTCTGATACCTGCCTGGGTCGTGTGCTTGCGGCTGATCCGCGTCAGGCGATCAACTTACGCCAGCGTCATGCGCATAGTTATGTTGTGCCGGGTGTGGTGTTGGCTGGTGATGCGGCACATACCATTCATCCGCTGGCAGGGCAGGGTGTCAATCTGGGCTTTCTCGATGTGGCGGCGCTGGCTGAAGTGCTTATCGATGCTCATGCTCAGGGTGAAACACTGGGTCATCTGAGTGTGTTGCGCCGCTATCAACGTATGCGTCGCAGTGATAATTTGCGCATGTCCGCCACCATGGAGATGTTTCGGCGCTTATTTGGTGAGCGACCTGCGCCGATTCGTTTGTTGCGTGGCAGTGGTATGAATCTGGTTAATCACTTGTCGCCGTTGAAAAATCATCTGGCAAGTATGGCGATGGGATTGGATTCTGATCTGCCGCGTATGGCCCGACGTGATAATTCTGCTGCGTAAAGGATCAGACAGGCATTGAACTGATCAGAGTTTGTCGCTACATTAGGTTCCCTTTTTTTGCATTCAGGCGTTTGTGTCTCTGTTTCGCCTGCTGAATGTTGTATAGATGAGCTTTCCAATGGGTAATAGAACCGTTCTTTATAATCAACACCTCGCCATGGGCGCCAAAATTGTCGACTTTGGCGGATGGGATATGCCCCTGCACTACGGCTCCCAGGTTGAAGAACACCATCGGGTGCGCCGTGAATCCGGTATGTTTGATGTCTCGCACATGACGGTGGTTGATATCACCGGATCGGATGCGCGGGATTACTTGCGCCGCCTGCTCACCAATGACGTTGCCCGGCTGATGCACAAGGGCAAGGCACTCTACAGTGCTATGCTGAATGAGCAGGGTGGTGTTATTGATGATCTGATTGTGTATTTGATGACCGATCCGGGCGTGTCTGGCGAGTGGTTTCGGGTTGTGGTCAACTGCGCAACCCGTGAAAAAGATCTGCGCTGGATGTCCGATCAGGTAATGAAAATGGATGTGGCACTTTCGGAACAACCGGATCTGGCGATGATCGCTATTCAGGGGCCGCAAGCCTTATCGCAGGTTAAAGCGGTTGTCAGTGAGTTTCGTAAAAGCCTGATTGATGGCCTGAAGGTGTTTCAGGGGCAGGAATCGGAAGGTTGGTTTATTGCCCGTACGGGTTATACCGGCGAGGATGGCCTGGAGATCATGTTGCCTGAGGAAGAGGCTGAAGTCTTTTGGCAAGCTTTGGCTAAAGTCGGTGTGTTTCCCTGTGGTCTGGGGGCGCGCGACACTTTGCGCCTTGAGGCGGGCATGAATCTGTATGGCCAGGATATGGATGAACATGTCAGTCCGCTGGTTTCCAATATGGGGTGGGTCGTCGCCTGGGAACCTGAAGAGCGTTGGTTTGTTGGTCGTGATCCCTTGGCTGCAGAACGTGCAGCAGGCCCAGCCACTAAGTTGGTTGGTCTGGCGCTGGAACAGGGCAAGGGTGTATTACGTAATGGTCAGTCGGTGATTACCGATGCTGATGCTGAAGGCCGTATAACCAGTGGTGGTTTTTCACCCACGCTGGGCTATGCTGTAGCTTTAGCAAGAATACCCGCAGCTGCATCCGGTGAAGCCGAGGTGGATATGCGTGGGAAACGGGTCAAAGTGCGCGTCGTCAAGCCGCCTTTTGTCCGCCAAGGTCAAAAAGTTTATTCCTGAAACAGGTAGGAAAACATGAGCAATATTCCGAACGAACTCAGCTACGTTGCCAGTCATGAATGGATCCGCAATGAAGGTGACGGCACCGTCACTATCGGTATTACGGATCATGCCCAGGAACTTCTGGGCGATGTCGTATTTGTTGAACTGCCCGAAGTGGGTGATCAGGTCTCTGCCGGTGATGATATTGGTGTGGTGGAATCGGTCAAGGCCGCATCGGATGTGTATGCGCCGCTGACGGGCGAAGTGATTGCTGTGAACGAGGATCTTGAGGATGCTCCGGAACTGGTGAATGGTGATCCTTACGGCGATGGCTGGTTTATACGCTTGCGTTTGACTGATGTTGAAGAGCTGACCGATCTGTTGGATGCCGATGGTTATGCTGAGCATTGTGAAGCGGAAAGCTGAGCCTCTCTAACGCTTTTTGCCCACCCAGATCCCCGGCAACAGCCGGGGTCGTCATTATTGGATAAGTAATTTTAATGAACTTTCAGTCAGTGATCCTAAATGCTGGATCTGAGCGTCGTCTCAAAGCCGGCCATTTATGGATATACAGCAATGAAATTGACACCCGTCAGTCGCCACTGAAAAACTACGAGGCTGGCGAGCAGGTCGTGGTTCAGGATGCCAAGGGCAAGGCGCTGGGTATTGCTTATCTTAACCCGTCAAACCTGATCTGTGGTCGCTTAGTCAGTCGTGATATTCGTTATCCGCTGGATCGCTCACTGTTGGTGCATCGTCTAAAGGTCGCGCTTGGACTACGTGAAATGCATTTTTCACAGCCTTGTTACCGTTTGGTTTATGGTGAATCAGATGGCTTGCCGGGATTAGTGATTGACCGGTTTTTTGATATCTTTGTGGTGCAGATCTCTACGGCGGGTATGGAAGCCGTGCGTGACGAGATCGTTGATGCGATGAATAAGGTGTTCCAGCCTCAGGCAATCCTGTTTCGCAATGACGGTAAAATGCGGGCGATGGAGGGGCTGGATAGTTATGTTGAAGTGCTGCAGGGCGAAGTGCCGGAGTTTGCGCCATTAATTGAAAATGGGGTTAACCTGGTAGCTCCAGTACTGGATGGACAGAAAACCGGTTGGTTTTATGACCACCGCGACAACCGTGCGCGGATGATGCAACTGGCCAAAGGCAAGCGTGTGCTGGATCTGTTCAGTTATGTCGGTGGCTGGGGTGCCCAGGCGCTGGCTGCGGGTGCGGCGGAAGTGGTCTGTGTCGATGCGTCACAGACAGCACTGGATGTGGCCGCTGAAAATGCGCGTCTTAATGCGGGTGAAATGCGCTTCAAGGGTTTGCGTGGTGATGCGTTTGATATCTGCAAAGCGTTGATTGCTGAAGGTGAGCGCTTTGATATTGTGATTACCGATCCCCCGGCGTTTATTCAGAAGCGTAAGGACATCCGCAATGGCGAGCGTGCTTATTCCCGAATTAATAACTTTGCTATGCGGTTGCTGGGTCGTGATGGTGTGCTGATTGCGGGCTCCTGCTCCATGCATCTGACGCGTGAAAGCCTGGTGGACATACTGCGCGGTAACACGCGTGAGTTGGACCGCTCAGCACAGCTGTTTACCCAAGGGCATCAAGGTGCCGACCATCCGATCCATCCAGCCATTCCGGAAACTGAATATCTGAAAGCCTGCTTTTTGCGCGTATTGCCTGCAGGCTGATAGCCTGGGGCAGAGATCAGCGCAGATCCAGTACTGGCCAGTGGCGCTCTTGGGCAACGGCCAGTAGCGTTTCATCTGGGTTAACGGCAACAGGATGGTCTACGGCTTCCAATAAGGCAGATCGTTACAGGAGTCACTGTAAAAATAACTCCCCTTGAGTGAGTTGCAGGTTTGTTCAAGCCAGGCCTGCAAGCGCACTACCTTGCCTTCGCGAAAGCACGGTGTGCCTGCAACATGACCTGTGTACTCTCCATTAATTTCTTGGGGCTCGGTTGCCAATAGATCATCAACACCCAGTCTTCTGGCGATAGGGGCGGTAATAAAGCTGTTGGTGGCGGTAATGATCAGCAAAAAATCGCCCGCCTGGCGATGCTGGTCCAGCAGCGCCTTAGCTGCGGGCAACATCATGGGTTCAATGCGCTCTTGCATGAAGCGATCATGTAGTTGTTGCAGATGTTCGCGGGAAAAGCGGGTTAAGGGATGCAGTGCAAAGCCAAGAAACTCTTCAATATCCAGTGTGCCCTGCTGGTAGTGCTGGTAAAAGCGATCATTGGCTTCACGGTAAGCCTCGCGGTCAACCAGCCCCTCATCGCAGAGGAACTCCCCCCAGGCGTGATCACTGTCGCCGTTCAACAGAGTGTTATCCAAATCAAAAATCGCCAGTCTCACGCCTAATGCTCCTGTGTAACCTGAATGAAAGCGTGATAGCTTAATCTGAAGTCCATTGTGGATGCAATCAGTCGAAACTGGCTATTTGCCCGAGCGTCTAACTGTGGAACAATAAAAGCCAACAGAATGATGAGTCGGGTAGTAGATTGTGATTGATGCAGAGGGGTTTCGGCCAAATGTCGGTATCATTCTGGTGAACTCGCTGGGGCAGGTGCTTTGGGCAAGACGCGTTGGGCAGGATGCCTGGCAGTTTCCCCAGGGCGGGATCCAGCAGGATGAATCACCCGAACAGGCGATGTACCGGGAATTAGAAGAAGAAGTAGGGCTGCAATCAACCGATGTTGAGCTTTTGGCCGTAACGCGAGGCTGGTTGAGATATCGTTTGCCGCGACGCATGATCAGGCGCAACTCGCTACCTATGTGTGTTGGGCAGAAGCAAAAATGGTATTTGTTGCGTATGCTGAGTCATGACAGTGCGGTGAGGATTGATCAGACCGAAAAACCTGAGTTTGATGGTTGGCAGTGGGTAAGCTACTGGTATCCATTAGGGCAGGTGGTTTCGTTCAAGCGTGAAGTCTATCGAAAAGCGATGAAAGAATTATCGCCTAAACTGTCAAAAGTATTGCAGCCGTAGTTAACTCAGATCCAGTCAGGTAGGTTTAAGTATGAGCATTCTTAAGGTGTTACGACAGATAGTACAGGATGTCAGTACGGCACCTGATTTGAATGCCGTGCTGCAAATCACTGTGGGGCGTGTACAGAAAGCCATGAAAACCGAGGTCTGTTCGGTGTTCTTGTTCAATCAGGAGAGTGGGCGCTATGTATTGCGTGCAACCAAGGGGTTAAATGCCGCCGCGGTTGATGAGGTCAGTCTGGCAAAGGATGAAGGCATCGTTGGTTTGGTTGCCAAGCGTGCTGAACCTATTAATCTTGAAGATGCCTCAAGCCATCCAGCCTTCCACTATCTGGATGTAACGGGTGAAGAGCTTTTTCACGCCTTCCTGGGTGTACCCATTATGCATCAGCGCAAAGTATTGGGGGTGCTGGTGGTACAGCAGCAGGAACGGCGTCGTTTTGATGAAAGTGAAGAAGCCTTTTTGGTAACGCTATCGGCACAGCTGGCTGGTATTATTGCGCATGCACACGCTACCGGTGCTATTCAGATGGCCGGTGAAAAAGGCGTAGCCAAGCAGTTGCGCAACGATTTGCGCTACGATGGTGTGGCTGCCGCTGGTGGGGTGGTAATCGGTGAGATAGTGGTGGCTTCATTGCCCTCTGATCTGGATAGCGTGCCGGATAAGCAATCTGATGATGTGGCGCTGGAACTGGAACAGTTGGAGCAAGCACTGATTGCCGTTCGCAAAGAGATAGGTCTGGTGGCTGAAAATCTGGCTGGACGACTCAGCAAGGATGAACGAGCACTCTTCGATGTTTATCTGCGTATGTTGGATGATAACGGCCTGCCAATGGAAATGCGTGCCAAAATTCAACAGGGGAGCTGGGCACAGGGCGCCTTGCGTGAAGTCATTCTGGAGCATGTCCGCGCGTTTTCGGCGATGGATGATCCCTACCTGAGTGAGCGTGCTACGGATATTAAAGACCTGGGTAAGCGGATTTTACAGCACCTGCAGGAAGACAATAATGGTCGTAATCTGGAATACCCTGAGAATGCCGTACTCCTGGCGGATGAGCTGACACCGGCGATGCTGGGCCTGGTACCGGAGGGTAAGCTTTCCGGACTGATCTCTATCACAGGTTCAGGTAACTCACATGCGGCGATTCTGGCTCGATCGATGGGGATACCGACCGTCATGGGTGTGGTGGATCTGCCCTACCGGCGTCTTAATGGCGCGGCGGTAATTGTTGACGGCTATAGTGGTCGAATTTATATCAACCCATCTATTGAACTGGTACAAGCATTCAGCCGCATCGTGGTAGATGAAAAAGTGGTGGAAGATGAGCTGCGAGTGCTGCGGGATTTACCAGCAATTACCAAAGATGGCTATCGTTTACCCCTGTGGGTAAATACAGGTCTTGCAGCTGATGTGCCGCGATCACTGGAACAGGGGGCGGAAGGGATCGGTTTGTACCGCACTGAAATTCCTTTCATGATTCGTGATTCGTTTCCCAGTGAGCAGGAGCAGCTGGAAAGTTATCGTACCCAGTTACAGGCGTTTGCACCTATGCCGGTAACCATGCGCACACTCGATATAGGCGGGGATAAAGCACTGCCATATTTTCCGATTAAAGAAGAAAATCCTTCGCTCGGCTGGCGCGGAATTCGCGTCACTCTGGATCATCCGGAAATATTTATGGTGCAGGTTCGGGCAATGCTAAGGGCATCAGAAGGGTTGAATAATCTGCGCATTATGTTGCCTATGGTGACCAGTGTGAGTGAAGTGGATGAAGCGCTACGGCAGATTGATCGGGCATGTGAAGAGCTGCGCGAAGAAGGTTATCATATCAACAAACCACCGGTTGGTGTGATGATTGAAGTGCCTGCTGCGGTGTATCAGACGCGTCGTTTTGCACGCTTAGTCGATTTTATTTCGGTGGGCTCTAACGATCTGACACAATATTTGTTAGCGGTCGATCGTAACAACCCCCGGGTTGCTGGACTTTATGCGTCTTATCACCCGGCTGTACTGAAAGCCCTGGATTTTATTGTGCATGAAGCGCACAAAGAACGTAAACATGTGTCCATTTGTGGTGAAATAGCGGCTGATCCAGGGGGTGCATTGTTACTCATGGCCATGGGTTATGATGTGCTGTCAGTGAATGCCAACAATCTGCCAAAAATTAAGTTTGCTATTCGTAGTGTCAGCTTTGCGCGTGCCCGCCAGTTGCTGTTGTCTGTGCGCTCGTTGCATGATGCTGAAGAGATACATCAAGAGTTGCGCCAATCACTGAAAGCTTTTGGCCTGACGCGTCTGACACGGCCGCTTATGCCGGATCAGAAAACCCCTTCCTGCTAAGGATAAATAAATGTTAATGACCTTGATCCTGTATTTGGTGCTGGGGGCTTTTGCCGGTCTGGCCGCTGGCTTATTTGGTATTGGTGGAGGCTTGTTGATTGTGCCAGTGCTGGTGTTCAGCTTTGAACTTCAGGGCGAGTCGGTTGCCGTACTAACGCACATGGCGGTAGCTACGTCACTGGCCACAATTTGTATTACCTCGGTTAGCTCAGTGCGGGCACATCAGAAACGCGGTGCTGTTGCTTGGCCGCTGTTCAAGCCACTTGCCTAGGTATCCTTGTCGGGGCGGTGTTCGGTGTGAATACCGCCGTAATGCTACCGGGTTACCTGTTACAAATAACCCTGGGTGTGTTTGTTATCCTGGTAGCTGTGCAGATGGCCTTTAACCTTCAACCACCCCAAGGGCCAGCAGCACCTCAGAATAAGGAGTTGGTTTTGACCGGTGGTGTTATTGGTTGGGCTTCTTCCATCTTCGGTATAGGTGGTGGTACGTTAACCGTTCCTTATCTTAGCTGGCGGGGTCAGGAAATGCGTGTCGCAGTAGCGACTTCCGCCGCTTGCGGTCTGCCTATTGCGTTAATGGGTTCTATGACCAATGTGTGGGTGGGTTGGGATCATCCTGAACTCCCGGCCTGGAGTTTAGGTTATGTTTACCTGCCGGCCTTTGCAGGGATTGTTATCAGTAGTACGCCCTTTGCCAGGCTTGGCGCACGCTTGGCACATACCCTGCCGCAGACTGTGTTGAAAAAATGTTTTGCCGTATTCCTGCTGCTGGTAGGTCTGCGATTTCTTTTAAGTAATTTATAGCGGTTATTCTATGTGGATGCATTCGATTGACCCGGTAGCGTTGCAATTGGGTCCGGTTCAGATTCATTGGTACGGTCTGATGTACGTCATAGGTTTTGCGGCGGCCTGGTGGTTAGGTAACCGGCGTGCCGCCAAGCCTGATTCAGGTTGGACTGAGCAACAGGTGTCGGATTTTATTTTTTGGGGTGCAATGGGTGTGGTTTTGGGAGGGCGAGCCGGGTATGTGCTCTTCTATAATTTCGATTTTTTCCTCACCAATCCACTCTGGTTGTTTGCCATCTGGGAAGGCGGGATGTCATTTCATGGGGGATTGATCGGCGTCATTATCACTCTGATTATTTTTTCACGCCGCTATCAGAAAAATCTGTTTGATATGGGAGATTTTGTGGCCCCCCTGATACCAATTGGTCTGGGGGCCGGGCGTTTGGGTAATTTCATTGGTGGAGAGCTCTGGGGGAGAGCCACCGATCAGAGCTGGGGTGTTATCTTTCCCGCGGCAGGAGATGGTTTGGCCCGCCATCCGTCACAGCTTTATCAGATGCTGTTGGAAGGGGTAGTATTATTCTCTCTGCTTTGGTGGTTTTCATCCAGGCCGCGACCCCGTATGGCTGTTTCCGGTTTGTTTCTGCTGCTTTATGCGAGCTTCCGCATGCTGGTGGAATTTGTACGTGAGCCTGATACGCAACTTGGTTTTGTTGCCTTCGATTGGTTGACTATGGGGCAGGTATTATCTTTACCCATGTGGTTGGCTGGTGCATTTATGCTGCTCTATGCCTATCGGGGTATTAAGCGCTAAAATGGACATATTTGATCAATATAGAGTAAAAAGGTGATCGGCTGATGCAGCAATACCTCGATCTTATGCAGGATATTGTCGATAACGGTGTGGATAAGGGTGATAGAACCGGAACCGGAACGCGGTCGGTATTTGGACGACAGATGCGTTTCGATCTGCAACAGGGTTTTCCGCTTTTGACAACAAAGAAAGTGCATCTGAAGTCGATTATATATGAACTACTGTGGTTTCTTTCCGGTAATACGAATAACAACTGGCTGGCAGAGCGTGGTGTCAGCATCTGGAATGAGTGGGCGCTGGAAGATGGTGACTTAGGACCCGTGTACGGAAAACAGTGGCGTTCCTGGGCTTGTCCGGATGGCCGTAGTGTCGATCAGATCAGCAGCCTGGTAGAGATGATCCGTACTAAACCGGACTCGCGTCGTTTGATTGTCAGTGGCTGGAACCCGGCGGATCTGCCGGATGAGTCGTTAAGCCCTCAGGAAAATGTACGACGGGGAAAGGCCGCTTTACCTCCGTGTCATACGTTGTTTCAGTTTTATGTTGCCAAAGGACGTTTGAGCTGTCAGCTCTATCAGCGTAGTGCTGATTATTTTTTGGGTGTGCCGTTTAATATTGCCTCCTATGCCTTGCTGACGATGATGCTGGCACAGCAGTGTGATCTGGAGCCGGGAGAATTCGTGCTGACATTTGGTGATGTGCACCTTTACTCTAACCACCTGAATGATCCAGCGATTGTAGCTGAGCAGCTTTCTCGGACACCTGGGCCGTTGCCTGAAATGCGCATTCTACGGCGCCCAGCTTCACTGTTTGATTACCGCTATGAAGATTTCCAGCTGGAAGGGTATCAGCCTCAGGCCGGCATACGGGCACCCATAGCGATTTAAGGAGAATTATGCTGTTATCCATCATCGTGGCTCAATCGCAAAATCGGGTGATTGGCGTCAACAATAAACTACCCTGGTATTTGCCTGAAGATCTAAAATATTTCAAACAAATTACCCAGGGAAAGCCGATTATCATGGGGCGCAAAACCTATGAATCTATCGGACGTCCCTTACCTGGGCGTACCAATATAGTCATCACGCGTGATAGCAGTTACCAGTTGCCGGGTATTAAAGTTGTGCATACGCTGGATCAGGCGCTGGAGCTGGCTGAGCAGCAGGCTCTGGTGGATGGCTCCGAAGAGGTGTTGGTGATCGGTGGTTCAGAAATTTATGCGCTGGCTCTACCACAGGCCGATCGTCTGTATGTAACCCAAGTACATGCCAGTATAGCGGGTGATGCGTTCTTTCCTGTACTGGAAGCAGATCAGTGGCAGGAAATGCTGCGTCAGGACTTTAGTGCGGATGGGCCTAACCCTTATGATTATAGCTTTATCGTTTATCAACGTGCCGATAACGCAGAGGCTGTGCAGTGACCCGATATACACTACTGACCTTGCTGTCTGACGGAGCGTTTCATTCCGGGCGTGAGTTGGGCGAAGCTTTACAAATTAGCCGTACCGCGGTATGGAAGCAGATTAAAGCGCTGGAAGCTCTCGGGCTTGAAGTGTTCAGTATACGCGGACGCGGTTACCGTATTCCCGGTGGCGTTGATTTAATCGATTTAGACAGGTTAAAAAGCCTGTTGGAATCCACCTCATCCATTTTTTTGGAGGAGGTGGATCTGCGTTTGTCTACTGGCTCAACTAATGAGTTGGCTCTGGAGGGGTTGCGGCATGGCGTGCATCGTGGGCTTTATGTGGCCGAGCAGCAGACGGCTGGCCGAGGGCGTCGTGGGCGTCAATGGGTTAGTCCGTTTGCATCAGGTTTGTATTTCTCGCTGGCATGGCGTTTTCGCTGTGGCGTGACAGCGCTTGAAGGTCTGAGTCTTACTGTGGGACTGGCGTTGAAACGGGTGCTGGATAAGGCGGGTTATGCAGACATAGGAGTGAAGTGGCCTAATGACTTGCTGGTCAATGGTAAAAAGCTGGCCGGTGTATTGATTGAAGTCACGGGTGACACAGCTGTTGAGTCTCAGTTAGTGATTGGTATAGGTATGAATACAGCGTTAAGAGAGGCTGAAACGGGTTGTATCGATCAGCACTGGCCGATCTGTGCCAGCAAGGTCGGTCACATGACCGCACTGAGTTGCTGGTAGCATTGTTAGCTGAGTTGATTCCGGTATTGCAGCAGTTTGAGCAAGAAGGCTTTAGGGCGTTTAGGGATGAATGGCTCACAGCCGATGTATTTCGCAATCAGCAGGTGCGGGTGCAAACCGGTGCAGAGGCATATATAAACGGTATTGCTGCGGGTGTGACTGAAACCGGGGCGCTGTTGCTGCAGACAGAGCAGGAATTGCGCACGCTGCACGGTGGTGAGGTTAGTCTGAGACGCGTATGAGGCAACTGGAGATAGACGCTGGCAATACCTTTTTAAAGTGGCGTTTGCGCAGCCAGGGAGGGGTATCCGAAGTGCGGCGGCTAGCCACTGCCGAAGTGCGTGAGGGTCGAGTGGAGGTGCCCCATGACTGGCGTTTGGCAAGGCAGGCGATGGTAGCTTCTGTTGCTGGTGGGGTTGTGAATGATTGGCTCAAAGCCGTATTGACCGATTTGAGCATCCCGGTTGATTTTGTCCAGGTTTCTGCGCAGTTGTGTGGACTGACAAATGCCTATGAAAATCCGCAGCAGATGGGCGTTGATCGCTGGGTAGCCATGCTGGCGGCCTGGCAGCAAGTGCGCCAAGGTGTTTGTATTGTGGATGCCGGTAGTGCAATTACTGTTGATTTTGTGAATGCCAAAGGGGTGCATTTGGGTGGTTATATAGTCCCGGGTCAGCGGTTGTTGCATAGCAGCTTGCTGGGGGCTACACAGGGAGTTCGTTGGGCAGAGCTACCGGATAGTTGTTCCGTCCGGCCCGGCGACTCAACAGCGGCCTGTGTGCGAAATGGTGGTAACTATCTGTTGTCGGCTCTGCTGCAACGAGTGCAGGCTGACTGTGAGGAGTATGCTATTGGGCATATCTTTCTGACAGGTGGTGATGCCGCTGAGTTGCACTGTCATACCCATGTCGGGCAGTTGCAAAAAACGCTGGTGTTGGATGGGTTGCAGTGGCTGAGGAGGGAGTGATGTGGCGCTGGGTTATGGTGATGCTGTTTCTGGCTAATGCACTGGTGTTTTTTTGGTATGCCCAGCAGTACTCTGGAGCAGAACATCCAGTGGTATCACCTTTGCCCAGTCAGAATCGTCTGCCGTTAGCCGAAAACTTGCCTGAAGCGCTGCAGGAGTTGCAGGGGCAGTGAGAAAATGTAAAAAATGTAAAAAATTAAAAAACAGGGCTTGCATCGGTCATTAGCTATCAGTAAGATACGCACCACTTCGACGGTTACGCCGGTATAGCTCAGTTGGTAGAGCAACTGACTTGTAATCAGTAGGTCCGGGGTTCGACTCCTCGTGCCGGCACCAGTTGAGATCGCGAAGTGTGTGGTGGGGTTCCCGAGTGGCCAAAGGGATCAGACTGTAAATCTGACGCGCGAGCTTCGGTGGTTCGAATCCACCTCCCACCACCATCTCAATCAGCTGACTTCGGCGGGTATGGTATAGTGGCTATTACCTCAGCCTTCCAAGCTGAAGAGGCGGGTTCGATTCCCGCTACCCGCTCCAGTATTCGCTCATGTAGCTCAGGGGTAGAGCACACCCTTGGTAAGGGTGAGGTCGGCGGTTCAATTCCGCCCATGAGCTCCATGTATTTATGAAGGGTAGATATAGCGATATGTCTGCCCTTTGTTGTATTTAACGACCTGTGGTCAACCTGAAAGATTGGGAACTCAATATGGCTAAGAAAGCTTTTGAACGTAACAAGCCGCACGTCAACGTAGGAACCATTGGCCACGTTGACCACGGTAAAACAACCCTGACAGCGGCGCTGACACGCGTATGTGCTGAAGTATGGGGCGGTGCAGCCGTTGCCTTTGATGGTATTGACAATGCACCGGAAGAGCGTGAGCGTGGTATTACTATCTCTACGTCCCACGTAGAGTATGAATCACCGTCTCGCCACTATGCGCACGTTGACTGCCCAGGACACGCTGATTATGTTAAAAACATGATCACCGGTGCGGCACAGATGGACGGTGCGATTCTGGTTTGTTCAGCAGCTGACGGCCCTATGCCGCAGACGCGTGAGCACATCCTGCTGTCACGTCAGGTTGGTGTACCTTACATCGTTGTGTTCCTGAACAAAGCGGACATGGTTGATGATGAAGAGCTGATGGAACTGGTTGAGATGGAAGTTCGCGAACTTCTGGATCAGTACGACTTCCCAGGCGACGATACACCTATCATCATCGGTTCTGCGCTGATGGCGCTGGAAGGTAAAGATGACAACGAAATGGTACTACTGCTGTCAAGAAGCTGGTTGAGGCGCTGGATGATTACATTCCACAGCCTGAGCGTGCGATTGACAAGCCGTTCCTGATGCCTATTGAAGACGTTTTCTCTATTTCCGGTCGTGGTACTGTAGTAACTGGTCGTATTGAGCGTGGTATTGTTAAAGCGGGTGAAGAGATCGAGATCGTGGGTGTACGCCCAACGACCAAGACCACTTGTACCGGTGTTGAAATGTTCCGTAAGCTGCTGGACGAAGGTCGTGCAGGTGAGAACGTAGGTGCGCTGTTGCGTGGCACCAAGCGTGATGACGTTGAGCGTGGTCAGGTATTGGCCAAGCCAGGTTCAATCACACCACACACCAAGTTCGAAGGCGAAGTGTACGTGCTGAGCAAAGAAGAGGGTGGTCGTCATACGCCATTCTTTAAAGGCTACCGTCCACAGTTCTACTTCCGTACCACAGACATCACTGGCGCATGTGAACTGCCAGAAGGTGTTGAGATGGTAATGCCGGGCGACAACGTGCAGATGACTGTTACGCTGATCAACCCGATTGCAATGGAAGAAGGCCTGCGCTTTGCGATCCGTGAAGGCGGTCGTACAGTGGGTGCGGGTGTTGTTGCGAAAATTCTTGACTAATTAGTAGAATTTTCCTTGCCAGCTGTTGGGGAGGTCACTATAATGTGCCTCCCTATTATGCAGTAGGCCAGTAGCTCAATTGGCAGAGCAGCGGTCTCCAAAACCGCAGGTTGGGGGTTCGATTCCCTCCTGCCTGCCACCTCCAGTCGGAAGTGGCGTCACATAGCGTAAGCTTACCTTTTTAAGCCGAGGCTTCTTAGCGTGAACACAAAAGTACAAGCTGAAGAATCTAAATATGACAGCCTTAAGTGGGTAGCTGTTGTAGCGATTGTAGTTGCAGGTGTGGTCGGGAACTCTATGTTCTCTGGCGAGTCTCTGTTGTATCGGGTGCTGGCGTTGCTGGTGCTTGCCGTTGCAGCCGGGTTTATTGCGTTACAGACCGCGAAAGGTCGTACCTGGTATAAGTTGTTTAAAGATGCCAAGGGTGAAATGCGGCGTGTAGTATGGCCGACGCGTCAGGAGACATTGCAAACTACGCTGATGGTGTTAGCTGCGGTGTTGGTGGTTGCGCTTATGCTCTGGGGCATGGATACATTCTTCGGCTGGATAGTTTCCAGCACGATTGGCTAGGGGTCACGCATGAGTACTGAAGAAAAAAAGCGTTGGTATGTTGTGCATGCCTATTCCGGCTACGAAAAGCGGGTCATGAGCGGTCTTAAAGAGCGCGTAGAATTGCATGGTATGCAAGATCTCTTCGGTGATGTGTTGGTGCCGACCGAAGAAGTGGTAGAGATTCGCGACGGTAAGAAGCGTAAATCCGAGCGTAAGTTTTATCCCGGCTATGTGCTGGTGAATATGGTTATGAATGATGAGACCTGGCATTTGGTGAAAAGTACGCCAAGGGTGCTGGGTTTTATTGGTGGTACGGCCGACAAGCCAGCGCCAATCACCGAACGCGAAGCAGACGAAATACTGCAGCGTGTTGAAAGTGGTGCCGATAAGCCACGTCCGAAAACAGTATTTGAGCCGGGCGAGATGGTGCGTGTCACCGAAGGGCCTTTTGCTGACTTTAACGGTGTGGTTGAAGAAGTTAATTACGAGAAAAACCGCCTGCAGGTGGCTGTGCTGATCTTTGGTCGCTCAACCCCGGTAGAGCTGGAGTTTCGTCAGGTTGAGAAAGCCTGAGTCTGTTTTTATGATGCCTGGTCTGTTATGACCGGGCAGTTTTGTGTAACGACGGGGAGCCGTAAGGCGCTTGTACCCAAAGGAGTAGCTTAATGGCTAAGAAAATTAATGCTTATATCAAGCTGCAGGTTAAAGCCGGTCAGGCTAACCCGAGTCCACCAGTCGGTCCGGCTCTGGGTCAGCATGGTGTTAATATCATGGAGTTCTGTAAAGCGTTTAACGCAGCAACTCAGGGTATTGAGCCAGGTCTGCCTACACCTGTAGTTATTACTGTATACAGTGATCGCAGCTTTACGTTCATCACCAAAACCCCACCAGCTTCAATCCTGCTGAAAAAAGCAGCGGGTCTGAAAAGCGGTTCTGCGCGTCCTAACACTGAGAAGGTTGCTACTGTGACTCGTGCTCAGGTTGAAGAGATCGCAACTGCTAAAATGCCGGATCTGACCGCTGCTGATATGGATGCTGCTGTACGTACTATCGCAGGCAGTGCGCGTTCAATGGGTATTATTGTAGAAGGTGAAGAGTAATGGCTAAGCTAACTAAGCGCCAGAAGGCGATCAGTGAGAAATTGGTAGCTGGCAAACTCTACCCGGTTCAGGATGCAGTTGCTGTGCTGGCTGAAGTTTCTACAGTTAAATTTGTTGAATCTATCGATGTGGCTGTAAACCTGGGTGTTGATCCGCGTAAATCGGATCAGGTTGTCCGTGGTTCTACTGTATTGCCACACGGTACTGGTAAAGATGTTCGTGTTGCTGTGTTTGCGCAGGGCGAAAATGCCGAAAAAGCTAAAGCTGCAGGTGCTGATATCGTCGGTTTTGACGATCTGGCTGAGCAGGTTAAAGCCGGTAATCTGGATTTTGATGTGGTTATCGCCACGCCTGACGCTATGCGCGTTGTCGGTCAGTTGGGTCAGATCCTCGGTCCACGTGGTCTGATGCCTAACCCGAAAGTTGGTACAGTAACACCAGACGTTGCTACGGCTGTTAAGAATGCCAAGGCCGGTCAGGTACGTTTCCGTACTGATAAAAACGGTATTATCCACTGTTCAGTGGGTAAAGTTGGCTTTGCGGCTGATGCCATCAAAGAAAATATTGAAGCGCTGGTAGCGGATCTGAAGAAGCTTAAGCCTTCTGCCTCTAAAGGCGTTTACGTAAAGAAAGTAACCCTGTCCACTACTATGGGCCCGGGTATAGCAGTTGATCAGTCTTCATTAGGCTGATTTAACTGTAACGTTTTTGAGGGTCTTCGTGACCTGTCAGACAGAATACGAAGACCGTCAAAGACCGCAGGTGAGGAATAACCCAGGTTGTTCCTCTTAATGGTCTAACCGGCCTGCGCAGACGGTGAAGATTCAAACGAATCAGTACCACCGTACTCACCGCCTGAATCAACAGGTTCAGGTGTTTGGTTTGGTAAATGGTCGAAAGACTCAATCCAGGAGTAAATCGTGGCATTAGGACTCGAAGACAAAAAAGCGATCGTCGCTGAAGTCCAGGAAGCTGCTAAATCAGCTGTGTCTGCTGTTGTTGCTGACTCTCGCGGTGTATCTGTAACAGATATGACTGCGTTGCGTAAGCTGGCCCGTGAAAACGGTGTCTGGTTGCGTGTGGTTCGTAACACACTGGCACGTCGTGCCCTTGAAGGAACCGACTACGTGTGTCTGCAAGACACTTTTGTAGGGCCTTCTATCATTGCATTTTCTACAGAGCATCCGGGTGCGGGTGCACGTATTCTGAAAGAATTTGCCAAGGGTAACGAGAAGTTTGAGCTGAAAGCTGCAGCCTTTGAGGGTGAGAAAGTTGACATCTCCCTGCTGGCAAGCCTGCCAACTTACGACGAAGCAATTGCCAAGTTGATGAGCGTCCTCAAGGAAGCTTCTGCTGGCAAGCTGGTACGTACACTGGCAGCCGTTCGCGATCAGAAAGAGCAGGCAGCCTGATTGCCTAACGGCAAGCTGTCTGATTAAGCGTTTAATGGGCTAAGCCCGAAAGTAATTCAGGAATCTATATAATGTCTCTGACTCAAGAAGATATCATCAACGCAGTAGCTGAAATGTCTGTAAAGGACGTCGTTACTCTGATTGAAGCTATGGAAGAAAAATTCGGTGTATCTGCTGCGGCTGCAGTAGCTGCGGGTCCTGCGGCTGCTGAAGTAGCTGAAGAACAGACTGAATTCAACGTCATCCTGGCTGAAACTGGTGATAAGAAAGTTAACGTAATCAAAGCTGTTCGTGGCGCTACAGGCCTGGGTCTGAAAGAAGCTAAAGAACTGGTTGACGGAGCGCCTGCTACGATCAAGGAAGGCGTTTCTAAAGACGAAGCTGAAGAACTCAAGAAAGCACTGGAAGAAGCCGGCGCTAAAGTTGAGCTCAAGTAATCGCTTTAATGCGCTGCAGGCAGCGTAAACTGCTTTGAAAGCGTATGGCTGGTGGCCGCGAGCCACCGGCCTTTTTCCGTTATTGAATGACAGCAAACAGATAACGGATCTACAGACTGGAAGATCCCCTTCTGGGCTGGCTTCTCAACTAGGTGCACATGCTGGGGAACACTGATGGCTTATTCATATACTGAAAAGAAACGTATTCGTAAGGATTTCAGCAAGCTGAACCAGGTAATGGACGTTCCATTCCTGCTTGCTACACAGCTGGATTCTTACCGCAAGTTTCTGCAGCAGGGAGCGGACGCGCAACAGCGCGACGAGACCGGACTCCAGGCAGCATTTAATTCTGTTTTTCCAATTGTTTCCTATTCCGGAAATGCGGCACTGGAATACGTTGGTTACCGCCTCGGTGAACCCGTTTTTGATGTCAAGGAGTGCATGCAGCGGGGTATCACTTATGCCGCGCCACTTCGTGTCAAAGTGCGTCTGGTAATCTATGACCGTGAATCGTCAAGTAAAGCGGTTAAAGATATCAAGGAACAGGAAGTCTACATGGGCGAAATGCCCTGATGACAGATAACGGTACCTTTGTTATTAATGGTACTGAGCGTGTAATCGTGTCACAGCTACACCGCTCACCGGGTGTGTTTTTTGATCACGATAAAGGCAAGACCCATTCATCGGGTAAATTGCTCTATTCTGCGCGAATTATTCCTTACCGTGGTTCATGGCTGGATTTCGAATTCGATCCAAAAGATGCGCTGTTTGTACGTATCGACCGTCGCCGTAAACTACCGGCCTCGGTGCTGTTGCGTTCACTGGGTTACAGTACTGAAGAAATTCTGGAAATCTTCTTCGAAAATACCGGCTGGAACTTTGAAGGTGAGCAGATCTGGATGGATCTGGTGCCTGAGCGCCTGCGCGGTGAAACCATGTCTTTTGAGATCAAAGATCCCGAAGGCAATGTGATTGTTGAAGCCGGTCGTCGTATTACGCCGCGTCACACGCGTCAGATGACCCAGGCAGGTATGAAGCAGTTGCAGGTTCCAGCGGAATACCTGACAGGCAAAGTATTGGCAAAAGATATGGCCGACCCGTCGACAGGTGAAGTCATTGCAGTAGCCAATACCGAGATCACCGACGAGTTAATTACCCGTCTGCAGGTAGTTGGTATAGAGCGTTTTGAAACGCTTTACACTAATGATCTGGATTGTGGTCCTTATATTTCCGATACGCTGCGTGTTGATACCACTCGCAATCAGATTGAAGCCCTGGTCGAAATCTACCGTATGATGCGTCCTGGTGAACCACCTACCAAAGAGTCTGCAGAAGGTTTGTTCGAGAATCTGTTTTTCTCTGAAGACCGTTATGACCTGTCAGCCGTTGGTAGGATGAAGTTCAACCGTCGTCTGGGTCGTGATGCTGAAACCGGTAGTTCGATCCTGGAAAAAGCCGATATTCTGGATGTCATGAAAACCCTGATCGGTATTCGTAACGGTAAGGGTATTGTCGATGATATCGACCACCTGGGTAACCGTCGTATCCGCTCTGTCGGTGAAATGGCTGAAAACCAGTTCCGTGTTGGTCTGGTGCGTGTTGAGCGTGCGGTACGCGAGCGTTTGAGCATGGCCGAAGCTGATAACCTGATGCCTCAGGATCTGATCAATGCCAAACCGGTTGCGGCGGCTGTTAAGGAATTCTTTGGTTCCAGCCAGTTGTCCCAGTTTATGGATCAGAACAACCCGCTGTCCGAGATTACTCACAAGCGTCGTGTATCCGCGTTAGGCCCAGGTGGTCTGACCCGTGAGCGCGCTGGTTTTGAAGTCCGTGACGTGCATCCAACGCATTATGGTCGTGTCTGTCCGATCGAGACCCCTGAAGGTCCGAACATCGGTCTGATCAACTCCCTGGCTGTTTATGCCCGTACTAATGATTATGGCTTCCTGGAAACGCCTTACCGTCGTGTATTGGATGGGAAGGTGTCTGATGACATAGATTACTTGTCGGCAATTGAAGAAAACAACTTTGTTATCGCGCAGGCATCCGCCAAGCTGGATGACAAAAACTGCCTGGCAGAAGATCTGGTTGAAGTACGTCATGCCAACGAATTTACCGTTATGCCGCGTGACAAGGTCCAGTATATGGACGTGTCGGCGCGTCAGATCGTATCCGTGGCCGCCGCACTGATTCCATTCCTTGAGCACGATGACGCCAACCGTGCGTTAATGGGCTCGAACATGCAGCGTCAGGCCGTACCCACATTGCGTGCCGAGAAGCCGCTGGTCGGTACAGGTATTGAACGTAGCGTAGCGCAGGACTCAGGTGTCTGTGTGGTTGCAACCCGTGGTGGTGTGATTGAGTCTGTTGATGCCAGCCGTATCGTGGTACGCGCCAACGACGATGAAACCGCCGTCGGTGATGCCGGTGTCGACATCTATACGCTGACTAAATACGTGCGTTCTAACCAGAACACCTGTATTAACCAGCGCGCCATAGTGCGCCCGGGCGAAAGTGTAACCCGTGGCGATATTCTCGCCGATGGTCCTTCGGTGGACATGGGTGAGCTGGCCCTGGGGCAGAATATGCGCATCGCCTTCATGCCCTGGAATGGTTACAACTTTGAGGATTCCATCCTCATCTCCGAGCGTGTCGTTGAAGAAGATCGTTTTACCACTATCCATATTCAGGAACTGACCTGTGTGGCTCGTGACACCAAGCTGGGATCCGAAGAAATCACAGCGGATATTCCTAATGTTGGTGAAGCCGCGCTAAGCAAGCTGGACGAAACCGGTATTGTACATATCGGTGCTGAAGTAGGCCCAGGCGATATTCTGGTTGGCAAGGTTACTCCTAAGGGCGAAACCCAACTGACACCGGAAGAAAAACTGCTACGTGCGATTTTCGGTGAGAAAGCCTCTGATGTAAAAGATACCTCCTTGCGTGTGAAGGGCGGCACTATCGGTAAGGTTATCGATGTGCAGGTGTTTACCCGCGATGGTGTGGAAAAAGATGCCCGTGCAGTTTCCATCGAGAAGACTGAGCTGGATAACATCCGTAAGGACCTTAACGATGAGTTCCGCATAGTTGAAGATGCGACTTTCGAGCGTCTGACTAAAGCGCTGGTCGGTCTGAAAGCCGAAGGTGGTGCCGGACTGAAGAAGAGCGAAACGATCACAGAAGAATTCCTTAGCAGCTTAAAGCATTCTGAGTGGTTCAAGATTCGTCTTGCAGATTCTGAAGTACAGGAGATGCTGGAACAGGCACAAAAGCAGCTTGAAGAGCGTCGCGAAAATCTGGATAAGCGTTTCGAAGACAAAAAAGGCAAGTTGCAAACTGGCGATGATCTGGCGCCCGGTGTGCTCAAAATCGTCAAGGTTTATGTCGCTACCAAGCGCCGTATCCAGCCAGGTGACAAAATGGCAGGGCGTCATGGTAACAAGGGTGTTATCTCGGTCATCATGCCGGTTGAAGATATGCCATATGACGAAAACGGTGAGCCGATCGATATCGTGCTCAACCCGCTGGGTGTACCGTCACGTATGAACGTCGGTCAGATCCTGGAAACTCATATGGGTGCGGCAGCCAAAGGCTTGGGTCGTAAGATTAATGCCATGCTGGATATTGAACGTGCCAAGGCTGAAAAGGTCAAAGACGTTCGTGACTTCCTGGGTCAGGTGTATAACGCCGAACACGCGGGCTTGCCGCTGGGTCGTCGTGAAGATCTGGAAAGCTTCAGTGATGCCGAAATTATGGAATTGGCCAATAACCTGCGTAAGGGCGTGCCTTTGGCCTCGCCAGTATTCGACGGTGCCAAGGAAAGTGAAATCAAAGCCTTGCTGCGTCTGGCCGACATGAATGATACGGGTCAGGTGACGCTGTATGACGGCCGCACCGGTGATAAATTCGACCGTCAGGTAACCGTTGGTTACATGTACATGCTCAAACTCAACCACTTGGTTGATGATAAGATGCACGCACGTTCTACCGGTTCTTACAGTCTTGTTACACAGCAGCCGCTGGGTGGTAAGGCGCAGTTCGGTGGACAGCGATTCGGTGAGATGGAGGTCTGGGCATTGGAGGCGTATGGCGCCGCTTATACACTTCAGGAAATGCTCACGGTTAAGTCAGATGACGTCAATGGTCGTACCAAAATGTATAAAAACATTGTGGATGGCAACCATCGTATGGAACCTGGCATGCCAGAATCGTTTAACGTATTGATCAAGGAAATTCGTTCTCTCGGTATCGATATCGAACTTGAAAGCGATTGAGACCTAAACTGATCACATCAGGTGGCGCCCCTCGCGGGCGCTTCCCCAGAGAACTCCGTGAGGAGCTATAGACAATGAAAGATTTGCTGAATCTGCTCAAGAATCAGGGTAAAACTGAAGAGTTTGACTCGATCCGTATCACCCTGGCATCACCGGATATGATCCGTTCCTGGTCTTACGGTGAAGTTAAGAAGCCGGAAACCATTAACTATCGTACCTTTAAGCCGGAACGTGATGGCTTGTTTTGTGCCAAAATCTTTGGCCCAATCAAGGATTACGAGTGCTTGTGCGGTAAATACAAGCGCATGAAGCACCGCGGTGTTATCTGCGAGAAGTGTGGCGTTGAAGTGACCATGACCAAAGTGCGCCGTGACCGTATGGCGCATATTGAGCTGGCTTCACCGGTTGCTCACATCTGGTTCCTGAAATCCTTACCGTCCCGTATCGGTTTGATGATGGACATGACGCTGCGTGATATTGAGCGCGTGCTTTATTTTGAATCCTTTGTGGTGATCGATCCGGGTATGACTACCCTGGAGCGTGGTCAACTGCTGAATGATGAGCAGTACTTTGAAGCCCTGGAAGAGTTCGGCGACGAATTCGATGCGCGCATGGGTGCTGAAGCGGTTCAGGAGCTGCTGGGCTCGATTGACCTCGAAAGCGAGTGTCATCGTATGCGTGAAGAAATTCCGCAGACCAACTCCGAGACCAAGCTGAAGAAGCTGTCCAAGCGCCTGAAGCTGATGGAAGCCTTCCTCAAATCCGGTAACAAGCCGGAGTGGATGATTCTGAATGTACTGCCGGTTCTGCCACCCGATCTGCGCCCGTTAGTGCCGCTGGATGGGGGGCGTTTCGCTACGTCTGATCTGAATGATCTGTACCGTCGCGTGATTAACCGTAATAACCGTCTTAAGCGTCTGCTGGACCTGAATGCACCCGATATTATCGTGCGCAACGAGAAGCGTATGCTGCAGGAATCGGTTGATGCCCTGCTGGATAACGGTCGTCGTGGTCGTGCCATTACGGGTTCCAACAAGCGTCCGCTGAAATCCCTGGCCGATATGATCAAGGGTAAGCAGGGTCGTTTCCGTCAGAACCTGCTGGGTAAACGTGTCGACTATTCAGGTCGTTCGGTCATCGTGGTAGGTCCGTCGCTGCGTCTGCATCAGTGTGGCTTGCCGAAAAAAATGGCACTGGAGCTGTTCAAGCCGTTCATTTTCTCTAAGCTGGAATTGCGTGGTCATGCGACTACCATCAAAGCCGCCAAGAAAATGGTTGAGCGTGAAGAAGCGCTGGTCTGGGATATTCTCGACGAAGTTATCCGTGAGCATCCGGTACTGCTTAACCGTGCACCAACACTTCACCGTCTCGGTATCCAGGCATTTGAGCCGGTACTGATTGAAGGTAAGGCGATTCAGCTGCATCCTCTGGTGTGTGCGGCCTACAACGCCGACTTTGACGGTGACCAGATGGCTGTTCACGTGCCACTGACCATCGAAGCTCAGCTTGAAGCCCGTGCCTTGATGATGTCCACCAACAACATTCTGTCACCCGCTAACGGTGAGCCGATCATCGTACCATCGCAGGACGTGGTATTGGGTCTGTATTACATGACCCGTGAGCGTGTTGCCGCCGCCGGTGAAGGTATGCTGTTCAGTGACATTAAAGAAGTGACCCGTGCACATGGTGCTGGCAAGGTACATCTGCAGGCGCGAGTGAAAGTACGTATTCGCGAAATGATTCGTGATATTCATGGCAATGTTGAAGAGATTACAGCGGTTCGCGATACCACTGTAGGTCGTGCATTGTTGTTTGACATCGTTCCAGATGGCCTGCCATTTGCGCTGGTTGATCAGGCAATGAAAAAGAAAGCCATCTCCACGCTGCTAAACGAAGCTTATCGTCGCTGTGGCTTGAAAGAAACGGTTATCTTTGCCGATCAGTTGATGTACATGGGCTTCCGTCAGGCGACGCTGTCTGGTGCATCAATCGGTGTGAATGACTTCGTTATTCCGGATGAAAAGCCGCGCATTATTGCTGAAGCTGAGGCTGAAGTGACCGAAATTGAACGTCAGTTCGCTGAAGGTCTGGTCACGCACGGTGAAAAATACAACAAGGTAGTGGATATCTGGTCGCGTGCCAACGAAGTACTGGCGAAGCGCATGATGGACAACCTGAAAGTTGATCTGGTAACCGACGTTAATGGTAATCAGGTTGAGCAGGAATCGTTTAACTCCGTGTATATCATGGCTGACTCAGGTGCTCGTGGTAGCGCGGCACAGATACGTCAGCTGGCCGGTATGCGTGGTTTGATGGCCAAGCCGGATGGCTCGATCATCGAAACGCCGATCATTGCCAACTTCCGTGAAGGTCTGAACGTACTGCAGTACTTTATCTCTACACACGGTGCGCGTAAGGGTCTTGCCGATACGGCGCTGAAAACAGCTAACTCCGGTTACCTAACCCGCCGTTTGGTTGACGTCGCCCAGGATCTGGTTATCACTGAAGTGGATTGTGGTACCGAGAACGGTGTTCTGGTGCTGCCGATCATTGAAGGCGGCGATATTATCGTCAGTCTGGGTGAGCAGTTGCTGGGTCGTGTTGTTGCGGTAGATGTATTGAGTCCGGTCACGGGTGATGTATTAATCGAGAAGGGTACTCTAATCGATGAGGCCTGGGTTGACCGTCTGCACACAGATGAAGAGCTCAGCAAGATTGATGAAGTGCTGGTGCGCTCAGCCATCACCTGTGATGCCAACCAGGGTGTTTGTGCCAGCTGTTACGGGCGTGACCTCGCACGTGGCCACCTGGTTAACCAGGGTGAGGCTGTAGGTGTTATCGCGGCTCAGTCAATCGGTGAGCCAGGTACACAGCTGACCATGCGTACGTTCCATATCGGTGGTGCCGCATCACGAGCAGCCGCCGTTGACAGTATCCAGGTTAAAAATGGCGGTATCGTACGCCTGCATAACCTTAAATACGTTGAGCGTACTGATGGTAATCTGGTAGCTACATCGCGTTCAGGTGAACTGGGTATCACGGATGAGCATGGGCGTGAGCGCGAGCGTTACAAGCTGCCTTACGGTGCCATGATTAAAGTCCGTGAAGGCTCTACGGTTGAAGCCGGTGCTATAGTCGCCAACTGGGATCCGCATACGCATCCAATCGTATCTGAGATTCAGGGTAAGATCGTATTTGCCGGTCTGGAAGATGGTATCACCGTCAAGCGTCAGACGGATGACCTGACGGGTCTGTCTACTATTGAAATTCTCGAAGGCAAGGATCGTCCTCAGGCGGGTAAAGATATTCGTCCGCTGATCAAGCTGGTTGATTTTGACGGTAAAGATATCTGCTACCCGGGTACAGAGATGCCAGCGCAGTATCTGCTGCCGCCAAAAGCGATTGTAAACCTGAATGATGGCTCTGAAGTACAGATCGGTGACGTTCTGGCGCGTATTCCGCAGGAAGGTACGGTTAACAAAGACATCACCGGTGGTTTGCCACGCGTGGCCGACCTGTTTGAAGCACGTAAGCCGAAAGAGTATGCCATTCTGGCAGAAATTTCAGGTGTAGTGACTTTTGGCAAGGAAACCAAGGGTAAACGCCGTATTGTGATTTCACCAACTGATGGCAGTGATCCGGTTGAGATCATGATCCAGAAGTGGCGTAACCTGAACATCTTCGAAGGTGAGTCGGTTGAGAAGGGTGAGGTCATTTCCGATGGTCCATCTAACCCGCATGATATTTTACGTATCCTCGGCGTTAATGAGTTGGCCAAGTACATCGTTGCTGAAATTCAGGATGTATATCGTCTCCAGGGCGTGGGCATCAACGACAAGCATATTGAAGTGATTGTGCGTCAGATGGTGCGTAAGGTTGAGATTATTGATTCCGGTGACTCTGACTTTATTCAGGGTGATCAGGTTGAATACATCGCCGTGCGTAATGAAAATGCGCGTCTGGTCGAAGAAGGTAAATTCCCGGCCAGGTTCGAACGTGTATTGCTGGGTATTACCAAAGCATCGCTGGCAACAGAGTCGTTTATCTCAGCAGCCTCTTTCCAGGAAACTACGCGTGTATTGACCGAAGGCGCCGTGAATGGCAAGAGCGATTACCTGCGTGGTCTGAAAGAAAACGTTGTAGTGGGTCGACTGATACCAGCGGGTACGGGTCTGGCCTACCACAGTGAGCGCAAGCGCAAGCGTCGTGTTGGCTCTGAAAGTGGTACAGTGAGTGCGGAAGAAGTCCAGCAGGCACTGACCAAAGCACTGAATGCGTCAATGTCTGGTTCTGATTAAAAAACAGACAGTAATTGACGATAGGGGCGGGAATTAGGTAAACTTCCCGCCCTCTTGTTGACTGAGTAGGAATGCTCAGTCTTTTTATATGTTAAAACCAAAGGTGGAGAGTTTGCTGAATGGCAACAATTAACCAGTTGGTACGTAAGCCGCGTAAGCGCAAAGTACAGCCAAGTGACGTTCGCGCACTGGAAGCTTGTCCTCAGCGTCGTGGTGTATGTACCCGTGTTTATACAACCACACCGAAGAAGCCTAACTCGGCATTGCGTAAGGTCTGTCGTGTACGTCTGACCAACGGCTATGAAGTGTCTTCTTATATCGGTGGTGAAGGCCATAACCTGCAGGAACACTCCGTTGTTCTGATTCGTGGTGGTCGTGTAAAAGACTTGCCGGGTGTGCGTTATCACACAGTACGTGGCGCGCTTGACTGTTCCGGTGTTAATGACCGTAAACAGGCTCGTTCCAAGTACGGTACCAAACGTCCTAAGTCGTAATAAGTCGTTGAACGGCAAAGTTGTCACAGTCACGCTTTTGTAAAAACGCATGCTGTTGCGCTAAACCGAACTGACGATAAGAGTAAGGGCAGGTGTCAAAGACATCCTGGCTAAACCTGAAGACCTTTTAATTGATTGAGGCTTATCATGCCTAGAAGACGCATAGCTGCAAAGCGCGAAATACTGCCGGATCCCAAGTTCGGTAACATCACACTGGCAAAATTCATCAACCATCTGATGGTCAGTGGCAAGAAATCTGTTGCAGAAAGCATAGTTTATGGCGCAATGGATAAAGTACAAGAGCGTACTAAACAGGATCCGCTGGAACTGTTTGATAAAGCACTTGAAACGGTTCAGCCCGTTGTGGAAGTAAAATCCCGTCGTGTCGGTGGTGCCACCTATCAGGTACCTGTTGAGGTTCGTCCTTCACGTCGTATGGCCTTGGCTATGCGTTGGTTGGTCGACTCTGCGCGTAAGCGTGGTGAAAAATCCATGGCCTTGCGTCTGGCTGGAGAGCTGGTTGACGCTTCTGAAGGGCGCGGCGCAGCCGTTAAGAAACGTGAAGACGTGCATCGTATGGCTGAAGCTAACAAAGCTTTTGCTCACTACCGCTTCTAAACTTCAGAGGATAACGTCGTGGCTCGTAAAACACCGCTATCCAGATACCGTAACATTGGTATCTGTGCGCACGTAGATGCTGGTAAAACCACCACTACGGAGCGTGTATTATTTTATACAGGTTTGTCTCATAAGCTGGGTGAGGTGCATGATGGCGCCGCTACCACAGACTGGATGGAACAAGAGCAGGAGCGTGGTATTACTATCACCTCTGCCGCTATCACCACTTTCTGGAGTGGTATGGGCAAACAGTTCGAAGAACACCGTATCAACGTCATCGATACCCCTGGGCACGTTGACTTCACCATCGAAGTAGAGCGTTCTTTGCGCGTTCTTGATGGTGCAGTTGTGGTGCTGTGTGCCTCTTCAGGCGTTCAGCCGCAGACTGAAACAGTCTGGCGTCAGGCTAACAAGTACGAAGTGCCTCGCATGGTTTTCGTCAATAAGATGGACCGTGCTGGAGCAGATTTCTTCCGTGTTGAAGAGCAGCTGAAAAAGCGTCTCAATGTAAATACGGTTGTTCTCAACTTCCCAATCGGTGCTGAAGATGATTTCAAAGGCGTCGTTGATCTGATTGAAATGAAGTCAATCATCTGGAATGAAGCTGATCAGGGTATGACTTTCACCCTGGAAGCAATTCCTGCTGATCTGCAGGCTAAGGCGGAAGCGTTGCGTGAGCAACTGATCGAAGCCGCAGCAGAAAGCAATGATGAGCTGATGGAAAAATATCTCGGTGGTGAAGAACTTACCATTGAAGAAATCAAGGCAGGCTTGCGTGCCCGTACCCTGGCGAATGATATCGTGCTGATGCTGGCCGGTTCCGCATTCAAGAACAAGGGTGTACAGGCTGTTCTGGATGCCGTTATTGAATTCCTGCCATCGCCGACAGAAGTTAAGGCGATCGAGGGTGAGCTGGACGATAAAGACGGTACAGTGGCAACGCGTGAAGCAGATGACAGTGCGCCTTTTGCAGCGCTGGCATTTAAAATTGCTACCGACCCATTCGTGGGTACGCTGACCTTTATCCGTGTCTATTCGGGCGTTCTGAAATCCGGTGACAGTGTGTATAACTCTGTCAAAGAGAAAAAAGAACGTGTGGGTCGTATGGTGCAGATGCACGCTAACTCACGTGAAGAGATCAAAGAGATTCTTGCTGGCGACATCGCGGCGGTTATCGGTCTGAAGGATGTGACTACAGGTGATACCCTGTGTAGCCTGGATGACAAAATCGTTCTGGAGCGCATGGAGTTCCCGGATCCGGTTATCTCGGTTGCTGTTGAGCCCAAGTCCAAAGCTGATCAGGAAAAAATGGGTATTGCGCTGAGCAAGCTGGCTCAGGAAGATCCCTCTTTCCGCGTCGCTACCGATGAAGAGAGCGGTCAGACAATCATCTCTGGTATGGGTGAGTTGCACCTGGATATCATCGTTGATCGTATGCGTCGTGAATTCAAGGTGGAAGCCAATATCGGTAAGCCACAGGTTGCTTACCGTGAGAAGATCCGTAAGTCTGTTGTTGCAAACCATAAGTTTGCGCGCCAGTCTGGTGGTCGTGGTCAGTATGGCCATGTTATTGTCGAGTTCAGCCCGAGTGAAGAAGAAGGACTGGAATTCATTAACGAAGTCGTAGGTGGTGCTATTCCTAAGGAATACATCCCGGCGGTGCAGAAGGGTATCGAAGAGCAGATGAAGAACGGTGTTATCGCCGGCTATCCGCTGATCGGCCTGAAAGCACGCCTGTATGACGGTTCGTTCCATGAGGTTGACTCCAACGAAATGGCGTTTAAAATCGCTGCATCCCAGGCGCTGAAAAAGTATGCCCAGGAAGCAAGCCCGTGTTTGCTTGAGCCGATGATGAAGGTTGAAGTAGTAACTCCTGAGGAGTACATGGGTGACGTGATGGGTGACCTTAACCGTCGCCGTGGTCTGGTGCAGGGTATGGAAGATACCGTGTCCGGCAAAGTCATCAATGCTCAGGTACCGCTGGGCGAGATGTTTGGTTATGCAACTGATCTTCGTTCTGCTTCACAGGGTCGGGCAACCTACTCTATGGAATTTGATTCCTACAGTGAAGCGCCGCAGAACATAGCCGATGCTGTTTCTAAACAGAATTGATTTAGCAATTACTTGATTAAGAGGATTTAGCCGTGGCTAAGAAAGCTTTTGAACGTAACAAGCCGCACGTCAACGTAGGAACCATTGGCCACGTTGACCACGGTAAAACAACCCTGACAGCGGCGCTGACACGCGTATGTGCTGAAGTATGGGGCGGTGCAGCCGTTGCCTTTGATGGTATTGACAATGCACC
>NZ_JRLB01000011.1 GCF_000764495.1 Nitrincola sp. A-D6 | reverse complement strand
TGATGCTTGCGGGCATGGTTTTAGTTCTGATACTGGACAAGCGCTGAACGGGAGAAAACGTGAGCAGGGGCAGGATCAGTTTTATTGTCATGATACTGTCGCTGGGGCTGATACAGAGCTGCAGCACTGGGTATGCACCGGTTAGCGAGCGTTCAATGGGCGCTCGTCAGGTAGGTGTGCCTGTATCTTCATCTCAGCAAGCTCGTAGCCGACCCGCCCCTTTGCCCAACCCTGGAAGTTATACGGTTCGGCGTGGTGATACGCTTTATTCCATCTCCTGGCGTTATGGCTGGATTACCGAGAGGTGGCACGCTGGAACAAGGTTAACGAGCGTTTCCAAATATATCCCGGCCAGGTTTTGCATCTATCTTCTAGTGCCGCAACTCCAGGCGCTACACCAACAACCACACCCACATCTACGCTGCAATCTACGCCAACGGCACCCCCTTCAAGCCAACCTGTTGCACAGGCACGTCAGGTAGCAACTCCGAGTGCATCAGCAGCGCCAGCTGCCGGACAGCCCGCTTGGCGTTGGCCAGTTGATGGCCAGATAATCCGACGTTTTTCGGCTATTGAAGGGGGTAGTAAAGGCATTGATATTGCCGGTAAGTCGGGTGATCCGGTCGTGGCGGCAGCCGATGGGCGTGTTGTCTATGCTGGTAGTGGCCTGCTTGGCTACGGTAACCTGGTTATTATCAATCATAATCGTCAGTTTTTAAGCGCATACGCGCACAATAGTCGCATTCTGGTGAGTGAAAATGATATGGTTAAATCAGGTACGAAAATAGCTGAAATGGGACAGACAGGTACTGACCGGGTACAGTTACATTTTGAAATCCGGCGCGATGGAAAGCCAGTGGATCCATTAACGTATCTTCCAAAACCATAACAATAATACTGGATAATCCAGAGTCTTTACTGAAGGGTTAGCAGATGGTGTCAATGAACGATAGCGATAAAATTGACGATGAGTTCGTAGTGGACTCGGATGATCTGGTCGATGATCTCGATCAACAGGATGAAGACGACAATGACAATGAGGTCGATGGGCTCATGAACAGTGGCCGCGGACGTGGTAGTGCGACACATCAGGATCTGATGAATGCCAAAAGTTTGGATGCAACACAAATCTATCTGAACGAAATCGGATTTTCTCCACTTTTGTCTGCCGAGGAGGAGGTGTATTTTTCCAGACTTGCACTCAAGGGCGATGACGCGGCCCGCAAACGTATGATTGAGAGTAATCTACGCCTGGTGGTTAAAATTGCCCGTCGCTATATCAATCGTGGTCTGACTCTGTTGGATTTAATCGAAGAAGGCAACCTTGGCCTGATTCGGGCTGTAGAAAAGTTTGATCCGGAGCGGGGATTTCGTTTTTCCACCTACGCAACCTGGTGGATACGTCAGACCATTGAGCGTGCGATTATGAACCAGACACGCACCATCCGTTTGCCGATTCATGTTGTTAAAGAACTGAATCTGTATCTGCGGGCCTCACGTCAATTGGCACAGAAGCTGGATCATGAGCCTACCGCAGAAGAGATTGCGGCGCTGGTGGAAAAGCCGGTTGCAAACGTTGAACGTATGTTGGGCTTGAATGAGCGCGTGGGGTCAATTGATATTCCCGGTGCCGGTGGTAGTGATAAGCCCTTGCTTGACACACTTGCTGACACGGAAGGTAGTGATCCTGAGTCTTTACTGCAAACTACCAATATCAGCGGTAATCTGAATCGCTGGCTGGATATGTTACCGGATAAGCACGCTGAAGTGATTGCCCGCCGCTTCGGTTTGCGCGGCTATGAAATGAGCACGCTTGAAGAGGTTGGTAATGAGATAGGTCTGACACGTGAACGTGTCAGGCAGATACAGGTTGAAGGGTTGAGAAAACTACGTGAAATTGTAGAAAAAAATGGCTTAAGTGGTGAAGACCTGCTGCAGTAATCAGGCTATATCTTGATGAGCCGTATCAGTCGTGTTCTGCCCCAGGGGCAGAAACGCATACTGGCATCAGTGCTGCTGTTTTTGGCGCTCAGTTTGGCTGTACCCTGGATTATCCACTCGCGTCTGGGCGGTGAATGGCCGGTTCTGACATTGCAGGTCTGGTGGCCGGGCTGGATGGCCGTCTGTGTGCTGATGTTGCTGCTGTACTATCTGGCCGATGGATTGCGACTCTACTTTACACTTAGGGTATTGAAGCAGCGAGTACCGCTTACCTCTCTGCTGCCGCTGGTGTTTCTCAATCTTCTGGTTTCCAATTTGACTCCTATGGCAACCGGTGGTGGGATAGCACAAGTCTGGTATTTACGTCGTCATGGCGTTCATATGGGTACAGCGACAGCGGCTACGACGCTGAGAACACTGCAATCAGTATTGCTTATTTTTCTGCCTGTGCCGCTGTTGATAATCTGGCTTAATCCATTGGCAGGCACCGGATTTGGCGAAACTCTGGAAGTTACACTGGCACTGGTTGCGGGTGTATATCTGTTATTTTTTTATATTCTGTTTCGTCATGTACGCTGGGTCATTGCAACGTTGGAACTGCTACTTCGGCTTCCCGCTCACTTCAACTGGATATCGACCACCAGGCTAGGGTATTGGCGCTTTAAAATCCGGCGCGAGATGATACGCTTTGTTACAGCGATGAACCTCTTTTTACGGGGTGATCCCATCTACATAATGCTGTCACTGGCTTTTACGGCCGTTTTTCTGCTCACTCTGTTCAGTTTTCCAGCCTTGATTCTGGTAGGGCTGGGGCAGGGTATCGACTATTTTGAAACCCTGGGTTTGACCAGCATGACTACCTTTGTGATGTATTTTGCACCCACGCCGGGGGCGGCAGGGGTAGCTGAAGGTGCGCTTGGAACGCTGTTTTCGGATCGGGTATCCGCTTCGAATCTGGTTCTGATGATACTACTTTGGCGTTTTCTGACCATCCATCAGGGTATGTTGATAGGTGTGCCCGTTACGCTGCATATTCTGCTCAGGGGACATGCAAATGCCAAAAGGCAGTAATACGCTGATCAGGGTGCTCTATTATCTCAGTTTGGGATTGGTCCTGCTGTTGATTTTGTACAAAGTGTATCTGAATTTTTTCGAAATCGATTTTCATTCTGTACATGCCGAGCAGGTTTTTCGCATTGAAGAGACGTTAGCTGATCGTGATAGTTATCGTTTTGCTGTCGTGGGTAATATCAAAAATTCAATTGGCATTTTCGAGCGCAGAATTATTCCCATGCTGAACGACAGCGGAGTGGATTTTGTCGTTTCGGCGGGCAATGCGGTCAGCGGTGGTGGGGAGGATAAATACCGGGCGCTGCATCGTACGCTGTCACGACTGAACCTGCCTTACCTGCTGACCTTTGGTGAGCAGGAACACAGTTTGTTAGGTGATTATCGATTTTATGATCATTATGGTCCGTATGTGTTTTCGTTTGTGGTTGGCAATAGTCGTTTTCTGTTTATCGACAGTACCTTTAAGACCGATTTGGAGTGGCAAATACACTGGCTGAAACAAGAGCTTGCAGGTAGTAATGAGCGCTATCGCTTCGTGTTCAGTGGTCAACCCCTTTTGCCTGTGGATCAGGAATGGTTAATTGACCTGGGGGATGATTACCTGATGCCAGAGTCTAGTGCGAATGCATTAAAGTCTATTCTGAGCGAGCAAGGTGTGGACGTGGTATTTTCAGCCAATTTTCCTATTTATGCCCAGCAGCAACATGACGGGGTTGAGTATGTGGTCACTGGGGGGCTGGTGGCTTTGTTCCTGTTACTGAGCATGGCTACTATCATTATGTTGATGTCAGTGTTTCACCCGAGGGCGTTAGCATCGAGCCAGTGAGGCTGGATATTGCCCAGCATCCCTTCTGGAAGACGCTGGAGAGTTTGTGGTTGTGGTTACATTCATTGTTTTATGTGGGGTACCTTAATTTCCTGCTGCTGCTGGGATTGTTAATTGCGGTATCGACCTGGCTTTATGGGCTGATTTTTGTAGAGCGTGACTATTATCCCAGTTTTGATCGGGACCCGGCGCTTTATCTGCAGCAGCCTCTAAGGGTGGCGATGTTTACTAATAACTACCTGCCGTTTATCGGTGGAGTACCCATCTCCATCGACCGTTTACGGCGTGGATTAGATGGGTTGGGGCATAAGGTGTTGACAGTGGCGCCGGCCTACAATAAGCAGGATGACGATGCGGCCGTGGTTCGGGTACCTATCCTGCTACCCTTGGGTCGTAACAGAGAGTTTCGCCTGGCAAACCTGTTTCAACCAGCGATATATCAACGTGTCAGAGCATTCAAGCCTGATATTATTCATGTTCATCATCCATTCTGGCTGGGTAGTGCCGGGCTCTGGATGGGGCGGCGGCTGGGTATACCTGTGGTGCTGACGTATCATACCCGCTTGGAACATTATGCTCACTACGTGCCTCTTCCTGGGCCGCTGTTTCGTAACCTGGTTTCTCATGCATTGGTAAAGCGTTTTGCCAACCGTTGTGATGCTGTGGTTGTGCCCACTGAGTCAGCAGAAGAATATCTGCGTATGATCGGTGTGCGTTGCCCTATTCATATTCAGCCAACCGGTATCGAATACGCACGCTTTAAGGAGGTATCAGAAGACGATGTGGCTCAGTTGAGACGAGAGCTTGCGCCGGAAGGTGAGCGTTTGTTACTGAGTATTTCCAGACTGGGGCGTGAGAAAAATCTCGATTTTCTGCTGGATGCTCTGCATCAACTGCGTAAAACCTGTAAACAGCCATTGCGGCTGGTGATTCTGGGTGAAGGACGTGAGCGTGCACACCTGGAAGCGCGTATTAATGCAGAGGGGCTAGAAGGCATTGTTTTACTGCCAGGCAGTGTGCCGCCCGAGCAAATTCCGATTTATTGTCGTGCGGCGGATGTTTTTGTTTTCGCCTCCTGTTCTGAAACGCAGGGCATGGTTATCCTGGAGGCCATGGCAGCCGGACTGCCTGTTGTCACAGTCCGGTCCAGCGGGATTGATGATATTGTTGAACAGGGGCATAACGGCTTCAAAACAGCGTTAGATAAGGAGCAATGGAGCCGCCAGGTATGTGTGCTGCTGGAGGATGAACCCTTACGTAGCCAGATGGCACAGGCTGCTGTTAGCTTTGCAGCTCAATATGATATTGCTCCTTTCAGTCAAAGCATTGCTGAGCTCTATGCCTATGCATTGGCACAGAAACAGGCCGATAGCCCAAGGCAGGCTGATGGAGCATAACAGCACAGCAACTGAGCCAGGGCCGTTTTGTTTCAGTCCATTAATTGCTTGAGAGTGTAAAGTGTCTCCAGTGCCTGACGTGGTGTCAGATCATCCAATTGCAGTTCACGCAATTGTGTTTCTACCAGGGAGGGTCGGTGTGCCACAAACAGGTCGTTTTGTACTGGGGTCTCAGCTGGGCTGTAACCAGGATCAGGGTTGCGTTCAGGCTGACTGGCACTGTTGCGACTATCCTGCTCCAGTAGCACCAACTTGTCGCGTGCATTATTGATTACCTGCGCCGGGATACCCGCTAGCTGAGCAACCTGAAGCCCATAACTCTGGCTTGCAGGACCTTGTTGAACCTCATGCATAAACACTATGTGGTCGTTGTGCTCCACGGCGGTCAGATGTACGTTGGTGACACCAGCGGCCAGCTCTGGCAGAGCCGTCAGTTCAAAATAGTGGGTGGCAAACAGTGTGAAGGCACGAATCTCGCGGGCCAGATACTCAGCACAGGACCAGGCCAGCGAAAGCCCGTCAAAGGTGCTGGTTCCACGTCCGACTTCATCCATCAGTACCAGACTGTTGGGTGAAGCATTGTGTAAAATATTGGCTGTTTCATGCATCTCGACCATAAAGGTCGAGCGGCCACCAGCAAGGTCATCAGATGATCCCATGCGGGTAAATATACGATCAGTTAAGCCAATACGTGCCGCTTCTGCGGGTACGTAACTGCCAATCTGTGCCAGCAGGGTAATCAGTGCAACCTGACGCATATAGGTAGATTTGCCCCCCATGTTGGGACCGGTAATAATCAGCATGGGCTGTTCCCGATTCAGGTACAGGTCGTTAGCGACAAACGCTGTGTCATTTACCTGCTCCACTACCGGATGGCGCCCCGCAGTAATTTCAATCACCGCGTCCTGTGTCAGCTGCGGGCGGCAATAGTTCAGGGATTCAGCACGTTCGGCCAGACAGCAGAGCAGATCGAGCTCAGCCAGTGCCGTCGCCGAAAGTTGCAGTGGCCCTATCTGTTCAGCCAGTATTTCCAGTAGTGCCTCATAGAGCTGCTTTTCCCGCGCCAGTGCACGGCCTTTGGCACTGAGTGCCTTGTCTTCAAACTCTTTAAGTTCCGGGGTAATAAAACGCTCGGCATTCTTGAGTGTCTGGCGACGGATATAGTCGGCTGGAACTGTGCCAGACTGGCTGCGACTGAGTTCGATGTAATAGCCATGCACGCGGTTGTAACCAACCTTCAGTGTGGCAATACCGGTGCGTTCACGTTCACGTTTTTCCAGTTGCAGAAGGTAGTCGCCCGCATGCTCGCTAAGACCTCGCAGTTCATCAAGTTCAGCATCATAGCCGCTGGCAATCACCCCGCCATCGCGGATAACAACCGGTGGACCATCAATGATGGCGCGTTGCAGCAACGCGGCCAGTGTTGGAAACTCAGCAATCTCGGTAGAGAGTTCTGCGATTCTGACGGCATCGACAGGCTGTAGGGCAGCCTGTATGGACGGCAGTGCCAGGAGCGCATCGCGCAAACGTTCCAGATCCCTGGGGCGGGCTGATCGCAGGGCGACACGTGACAGAATACGCTCGCAGTCACCGATGGGTTGCAGGGTTTCAGCCAGGCGCTCAAAACGATAGTCTTCCAGTAGCCAGCGAATGGCATCCTGGCGCTGTTGCAAGCGGCTAAGATCGCGAAGGGGACGGTGTAACCAGCGTTTCAGTAATCGACTGCCCATGGCTGTATGGGTGCGGTCCAGTACCGATGCCAGGGTGTTCTCACGTCCGCCACTGAGATTCATGTCCAGTTCAAGGTTACGACGTGTGGCCGCATCCAGTTGCAGCGTTTCACTACGGTCTTCAACCTGTAACCGGCGGATATGCGGCAAGGTGCTGCGCTGCGTATCGCGTGCGTACTGTAGCAGACATCCGGCGGCACAAATCGCCAGTGGCAGGTGAGTACATCCAAACCCGTCCAGATTACTGACACCAAATTGCTGACACAGCAGGCGTTCAGCTGTGCCCTGCTCAAAATACCAGGGGGCTGATGATGAATGCCTTTACGCTGCAGCAACTCAGGTGGAAGTGACGCAGATTCATCATATAGAATTTCGGCAGGTTGCAGTCGTTCTATTTCAGCGATCAGATCAGTTTCTGAATCCATCTGCAACAGGCTGAAGCGTCCGGAACTGAGGTCTAGTTGTGCCAGCCCTGTGAGATTATTCTGGCGTAACACAGCCACTAACAGATTGTCGCTGGTCGCCTCGAGAAAGGCTTCGTCAGTCAGAGTGCCGGGTGTGACAATGCGTGCCACCTGCCTGTCTACAGGTCCTTTACTGGTTGCAGGATCACCTACCTGCTCACAGATAACTACCGACTCACCCTGACGTACCAGTCGCGCTATATAGCCTTCTGCCGCATGATAGGGTACGCCTGCCATGGGGATAGGGTTTCCAGCTGATTTGCCGCGTGCTGTCAGTGATATATCCAGTAATTTAGCCGCACGTTTGGCATCATCATAAAAAAGCTCATAAAAATCACCCATGCGGTAAAACAGCATCTGCTGCGGATGCTCAGCCTTTAGCCGGAGATACTGCTGCATCATCGGGGTGTGCTGAGATAAATCTTCCTTAGACATGATCACCTTATCTCTCATCGATCTTTAGTAAAGCACACATAACAAGCTAGTGTGAGTGCCTGTACTCGTTGGTTTTGACAGGGGTGATACGATACGGGATTTCGTGCGAATGTGGAACGAAGTGATACACTCTATGTTGTATAGATGATGGGTAAAAAACGGGAAATATATAAATGAAAAATCTTGCTCAGGAAGTTGGGCTGGCGCTACTCAGTCGAAATGCCCGAATGGTGACAGCTGAGTCCTGTACTGGCGGATGGGTCGCCGAGTTGTTAACACAGGTATCGGGTTCATCGGCCTGGTTTGATGCAGGCTATGTTACTTACTCCAATCAGGCTAAGCAGCGGATGCTGGGTGTTAGCGCAGAAACCTTGTTGCTCAAAGGTGCAGTATCTGAGCCGGTAGTAGTGCAAATGGCTGAAGGGGCGCGACAGGATGCCGATGCAGATATTGCTGTGGCGATCAGTGGCGTTGCCGGGCCCGACGGCGGGACTGATCGCAAGCCGGTGGGAACGGTCTGGTTTGCCTGGGCTATTCGTGGCTATCCGACAGTAACCTGCTTATCGTTTTTCTCAGGCGATCGCCAGGCTATCCGTGCCCAGGCTGTGGAGCAGGCATTAGATGGTGTGTTAGCTTATCTGCCCGCACAGACTTGCATTCCTGAAAAAATATGAAATAATACTGTTCATGTATACAGTATTATCTGTAAAGCCCTAATGCAAAACCCAGAGGTTATAAATCAATGGATGAGAATAGAAAGAAAGCGCTAGATGCGGCACTGTCACAGATAGAGCGTCAATTTGGTAAAGGCGCTGTGATGCGTATGGGAGACCATCCAAGGGAAGCCATTCCCAGTGTGTCGACCGGCTCCCTCGGTCTTGATATCGCTTTGGGGTTGGGTGGGTTGCCTTATGGCCGTGTCGTTGAAATCTATGGGCCGGAGTCTTCAGGTAAAACGACTTTGACATTGCAGGTTATTGCGCAGGCGCAGAAACAGGGTAAGACCTGTGCATTTGTGGATGCCGAGCATGCGTTGGATCCCATCTATGCGGAAAAGTTGGGTGTTGATGTTGATTCGTTACTGGTTTCCCAGCCGGACACGGGTGAGCAGGCGCTGGAAATTACCGATATGCTGGTGCGCTCCAATGCTGTAGACGTTATCGTCGTTGACTCGGTTGCGGCCTTGACACCTAAAGCTGAAATTGAAGGTGAAATGGGCGATTCTCATATGGGACTGCAGGCACGCTTGATGTCTCAGGCACTGCGTAAACTGACATCTAATGTCAAGAATGCCAGCACCCTGTTAATTTTCATTAACCAGATACGTATGAAAATTGGGGTGATGTTTGGCAGTCCTGAAACAACAACCGGAGGTAACGCATTGAAGTTCTATGCCTCCGTGCGTCTGGATATCCGTCGCATAGGTTCGGTCAAGCAGGGTGACGAGATAGTAGGTAATGAAACCCGGGTCAAAGTGGTTAAGAACAAGGTCGCACCTCCGTTCAAACAGGCTGAATTCCAGATCATGTATGGCAGTGGTATTTACCATATGGGAGAGGTGATTGATCTGGGTGTGAAGGAAGGGCTGGTGGATAAGTCTGGAGCCTGGTATGCCTACAAGGGCGACAAGATCGGGCAGGGCAAGGCCAATGCAGCCAAATACCTGGAAGAGCATCCAGAGATTGCGGAAGAGATTGAGTTGGAGATCCGACACCGTCTGCTGGCAACTTCGGTTAAGCCTGCAGCCGAGGTTTCCGAGGAATCGCAGCTGGATTTATCCTAAAGTTTTACTACACTGCTTTCTAGGAAGAAAGCAGTTGCTGCTCAGGCCTTTTCAGTCATGTTGTGTTGAGCAACCTTGCGCTGAAAAGCCGCTTGATGCATTCACCCTGCAACAGGATGTTGATATGTCATGAAGCCGCTACTAGACCAACAAGCCCTCAAAAACAAAGTGATTGCTTTTTTAGCTCGGCGTGAGTACTCCCGGGCAGAGCTTACTTTGCGACTTAAATCCAAAGCTGAATCTGCACAAATACTTGAAGACGTTCTTGATGAGCTGGAAGCGGCTGGTTATCAGAGTGATCGGCGTTTTACGGAGATGTTTATCCGTAACCGTCTGGGGCAATTCTGGGGTGCAGAACGCATCCGTTATGAACTTCGGCAAAAGGGTATCTGCCAGTCCTTGGTTGTGGAATTATTGGAAGAGCAATCACCTGACTGGAATGGGCTTGCTCGTGCTTTAGTTGAAAAGCGTTATGGTGAAACGCAGCCTGCTGATTTGAAAGAGCAGGCAAAACGGCTTCGCTACCTTGTGAATCATGGTTTTAGTTATGATCAGGCACAGCGCGCGCTTAAAACAGATTTGCCATAAAATGCAAGGAAAAATATCGTACATTTTGTTGTTATTCTATATAATCACCGGTCATTTTCGGACCCGTACCAGGCAGCAGAAGGTTAATTATGCAATTCATGACCAGTGCAGAGATACGTCAGGCTTTTCTTGAATATTTCAGAGAGCAGGGACATACCATTGTGGGGTCCAGTTCGTTAATACCGGGGAATGACCCTACCCTGTTGTTTACTAATGCCGGAATGGTGCAGTTCAAGGATGTATTCCTGGGCACCGATAAGCGCGACTACACGCGCGCAACCACCTCTCAGCGTTGTGTGCGCGCGGGTGGTAAACATAATGATCTTGAAAATGTGGGTTATACGGCACGCCATCATACCTTCTTCGAAATGCTGGGCAATTTTAGTTTTGGTGATTATTTCAAAACAGAAGCGATTCGCTTTGCCTGGACCTTTCTTACCGAAGTGCTGCAATTACCTGCTGAGCGTCTCTGGGTCACAGTGCACCACAGTGATGATGAGGCTGAGAAAATCTGGAAAGAAGAAATCGGCGTTGATCCGGAGCGTTTTTCAAAATTGGACGAAGATAATTTCTGGTCGATGGGTGATACCGGCCCATGTGGACCCTGCACCGAAATTTTCTTCGATCATGGCCCAGATGTTGCCGGAGGGCCACCCGGTAGCCCTGATGAGGATGGCGACCGCTACATAGAAATCTGGAATATCGTTTTCATGCAATACAACCGTTCGGCTGACGGAACGACGGCGTTGCTGCCTAAGCCTTCAGTTGATACCGGCATGGGGCTGGAACGTGTTGCCGCGGTACTGCAGAACGTACACAGCAATTACGAAATAGATCTGTTTCGTGAATTGTTGGCGGCAGCCGCTGCCGCGGTGGGCTGCCCAAACCAGCAGCAAAAATCGTTACGTGTAATTGCTGACCATATACGTTCCAGTTGTTTCCTGATCACGGATGGTGTGGTGCCTTCGAATGAAGGGCGTGGCTATGTATTAAGGCGCATTGTTCGGCGCGCCATTCGTCATGGTAATAAGTTAGGTGCTAAGGGGGCATTTTTCCATAAGTTGGTCGCTGCGATGGCTGAGGTTATGGGGGATGCTTACCCGGAACTGCGCACTCAGCAAGCGCAAATTGAAAAAATATTACTCAAAGAAGAGCAGCAGTTTGCGCGTACCCTGGATAATGGTATGAGTATTCTGGAGCAGGCTATCGCCTCGCTGACGACCAATGAGTTGCCTGGTGAAACTGTATTCCGCTTGTATGATACCTATGGTTTTCCTGTCGATCTGACGGCTGATGTAGCACGAGAGCATGATCTGACGCTGGATATGGATGGCTTTGAATCTGCTATGCAGGCGCAACGCCAGCGAGCGCGGGCTGCCGGGCAGTTTAGTGTGGATTATAACGAACAGTTGCAGCTTGAAGGTGAAACCTGTTTTAACGGTTATCAGGCCCTTGAAGATCGTGGTCGCGTGATGCTGCTGCTGCGTGATGGTGAGTCTGTAACGCAATTGGCCGCAGGTGACAGAGGCGTTGTTGTTCTTGAAAATACGGCCTTTTATGCTGAATCGGGTGGCCAGGTGGGTGACGCTGGTGTGTTGCGTTGGGACAGGGGGTGTTCTCTGTTGCAGATTGTAGCAAAGAAGGTAAGCATCATTTACATCATGGTGAAGTGACTGAAGGTGTGCTGCAGCTGGATGATGTCGTTGTCACCGAAGTGGACGCTGGCAGGCGTCAGGCGACTGCACTGAATCATTCAGCGACACACCTGTTGCATGCTGCGCTGCGTAATGTGTTGGGTGAGCATGTGCAACAGAAAGGCTCGCTGGTAGATGCTGAACGTCTGCGTTTTGACTTTTCGCATTACGAAGCTGTGACGGACGAGCAGTTGGAGCAGATTGAAAAGCTGGTGAATGAACAGATACGTACCAATGTAGCGGTTGAAACGGAAATCATGTCGATAGATGCCGCTAAAGAAATGGGTGCGATGGCGCTGTTTGGTGAAAAGTACGATGCAGATGTGCGTGTGCTGAGTATGGGTGATTTCTCGCTGGAGCTTTGTGGTGGTACTCACGCCAGCCGTACTGGCGATATTGGTTTGTTTCGGATTGTCAGTGAAGCAGGTATTGCAGCAGGTGTGCGTCGTATAGAAGCTGTCACAGGTGCGAATGCACTCAGTTATGTGGATGAGACGGACGCCTTGGTGGCTGAGGTCGCGGCTATATTAAAGGGCTCTCGTAGCAATCTGTTGGATAAGGTCAAGCAGCTGTCTGAACGTACGCGTCAGTTGGAAAAGGAACTGGAGCGAGCCAATGCCCGGCTGGCGTCGGCACAGAGTGGTGATCTGCTTTCGCAGGTTCAGCAGGTGAATGGTATTGCTGTTCTGGCAACGCATCTCGAAGGCGCTGATCCTAAATCTCTTAGGGAGCTTATGGATCAGCTAAAGAATAAGCTGGGAAGTGGCGTTGTCGTATTGATGGCGCACTCGGACGGAAAAGTTAGTGTGGTTGCGGGTGTGACCAAAGACCTGACTTCACGCATCAAAGCTGGCGACCTGGTTCGCGAGTTGGCTTTGATTCTTGGTGGAAAAGGTGGTGGTAGACCGGATATGGCTCAGGGTGGGGGACAGATGCAGCTGCTATTCCGGTTGCATTGCAGCGTATCCCTGAGCTGTTGAGTGCTGTCTAGGGGTTTTGTAATTGACTGTTTGACCGGGCTTCAGAGTCTGGCCGGAGAAAGAAAATGGCATTGTACGTACATAAGTACGGCGGTACATCGGTAGGTTCAATCGAACGGATTGAGGCAGTTGCTGACAAGGTAAAGAATTTTCGTGATCGCGGCGACGACGTAGTGGTTGTATTGTCCGCTATGAGTGGCGAGACTAATCGTTTGATTGGCCTCGCTAAGGCGATCACTCCGGACCCTGATCCGCGTGAGATGGATGTGCTGGTATCTACCGGAGAGCAGGTGACTATCGCGCTGCTGTGTATGGCGTTAGTTAAGCGGGGATTGCTTGCGCGTTCTTATACTGGTAGTCAGGTCAGGATTCTGACTGATAGCGCGTTTAGTAAGGCACGCATTCAGGATATCGATACCGACAGAATACGCGAAGATCTGGCTGCTGGTCGTGTTGTGGTAGTCGCTGGCTTTCAGGGTGTAGATGATGCAGGTAACATCACTACCCTGGGTAGGGGTGGTTCTGACACTACTGGCGTTGCTTTGGCGGCTGCTCTCAAAGCGGATGAATGTCATATCTATACCGATGTGGATGGTGTCTATACAACAGATCCCAGAGTGTAGGTACAGCTAAAAGACTGGAAAAAATCACTTTTGAAGAAATGCTGGAAATGGCCAGCCTGGGGTCTAAAGTATTACAGATAAGAAGTGTTGAGTTTGCCGGCAAATACAAAGTTCCCTTGCGTGTGCTTTCAAGCATGGTTGACGGGCCGGGTACATTGATTACAACAGAGGAAGACAGTATTGTGGAAAAACCGGTAATTTCAGGTATTGCTTTCAATCGTGATGAAGCCAAGCTTACCGTTGTTGGTGTGCCCGATATTCCGGGCGTAGCTTCCAGGATTCTGGGGCCGGTCAGTCGTGCCAATATTGAGGTCGACATGATCGTACAGAATGTGGCAGGAGATAAGACCACAGACTTCACTTTTACCGTACATCGAAATGACTATGAAAAAGCCAAGACGATTCTGGAAAAAGTGGTAGTTGAATTAGGTGCGCGTGAGTGCACAGGGAATAATAAAATAGCCAAAGTATCAATTGTGGGCGTTGGGATGCGCTCACACGCCGGAGTGGCGAGCAGTATGTTTGATACCTTGGCTAAAGAAAATATCAACATTCAGATGATCTCAACATCCGAGATCAAAGTATCAGTAGTGATAGCCGAGAAATATCTGGAGCTTGCAGTGCGTGCGTTGCATTCTTCGTTCAATCTTGATGCAACCGATACGGTGTCTGAATAATTCTAACTGTTGAGGAGCCAGGCCATGATATCTAACTTATCGGGCTGTGCTAGCTAATAAGGACCAGGAGATTCAAATGCTTATTTTAACAAGACGTGTAGGCGAAACCTTGATGGTAGGTGATGATGTTACCGTCACTGTTCTAGGTGTAAAGGGAAATCAGGTTCGTATCGGTGTGAATGCACCGAAGGATGTATCTGTTCATCGCGAAGAGATTTATCAGCGAATTCAGCGTGAAAAGGGAGAAGATTCCGGAAAAGAGTAAATTTATTAAATTTCTCTTTTCACAGGGATTTTTTCTTAGTAGTATATGCGCCGTTGTTAGGTGAGTTGGCCGAGTGGCTGAAGGCGCGCCCCTGCTAAGGGCGTATAGGGGAAACTCTATCGAGGGTTCGAATCCCTCACTCACCGCCATTTTGATGTAAGCGCCCGTAGCTCAGCTGGATAGAGTACCTGGCTACGAACCAGGCGGTCAGAGGTTCGAATCCTCTCGGGCGCACCATTTACAACTCTTCTGTATTGTTCTATCCGTTCCTTTCCCTACCTTGATCTTATCCAGTGTACTTCACTGTTCTTGTGATGATACTTGTTTTCGTTACCTTGCCTGCTGAGCATTGCCGTGACTAGCGTATAGCCTTAACTGATTCTTGTAAAAAAATTACATGTTAGTCTGAGTGTTGCTGATAGCAATAAATTTGGTTTTAATGGGGTCATTGAATAAATAGCAACCTGTTGCCCTTGCAGGGTAGAGTATGCTTAATACTATCTGTCGAACCCTGACCGATTCGTCGGAAGGCGGTCAAAAGCTGCCGGCAGATCAACCTGTCTTTATCGTTACAGGAGAGTTAAATGGATGAGTTATTAGCAGAAGGCCTTTCGCTCATGCTGTATGGCATGGGGTTTGTCGTGGTCTTTTTGACTTTGCTGGTTATTGCCACCAATTTTATGTCCCGATTGGTAATGCGCTTTGAGCCAGCGGCTGTGCCCACGGTTCCTGCCAAAGGGAGGGCTGCCTCCCCTTCAGCGTCCGGCCAACCGGATGACCAGACACTTGTCGCCGTGATGACGGCCGCCGTGCAAAAATTTCGTGCTGATCGTAAAGATCAATGAATCATTTTTAACGACATTAACAAAAGGTTAGCCCCATGTCAGACGTAAAGAAATCGCTTGGCATCACTGAACTGGTTTTACGTGATGGTCATCAGTCTCTGCTAGCAACTCGCATGCGCCTCGATGATATGCTCCCTATTGCCGCTAAAATGGATCAGGTAGGTTACTGGTCAGCTGAAAGCTGGGGTGGGGCAACGTTCGATTCCTGTATCCGTTACTTGGGCGAAGATCCCTGGGTGCGTATTCGTGAACTGAAAGCGGCTATGCCGAATACACCACAGCAGATGCTGTTACGTGGTCAGAATTTGCTGGGTTACCGGCATTACGCCGATGATGTGGTGGCGCGTTTTGTCGAGCGTGCGGCTACTAATGGTGTGGATGTGTTCCGTATTTTTGATGCGATGAACGATCCCCGTAATCTGGAAGCAGCAATCAAGGCGGTTAAAGCCTGTGGTAAGCATGCTCAGGGTACCATGTCTTATACTACTAGTCGGGTGCATACCTGGATATGTGGGTCGATTATGCTAAAACCCTCGAAGACATGGGTGCAGATTCCATAGCGATCAAGGATATGTCAGGCATCCTGACACCTTATGATGCCTTTGACCTGGTTTCCCGCTTAAAAGCCCAGACAGATCTGGAAGTGCAGTTGCAATCACATGCGACCTCGGGGCTTGCCGATATGACCCTGCTGAAAGCCATTGAAGCAGGGATTGATCGAGTGGATGCATCCATCTCCTCCATGTCTATGACCTATGGGCATACGGCTACTGAGACTGTGGTYGCTGCACTGCRAGGGCAAGAGCGTGACACTGGCTTGAATCTTGAGTTGCTCGAAGAAATTGCCGCCTATTTCCGTCAAGTGCGCAAAAAATACGCTAAATTTGAGGGTTCACTGCGGGGTACAGACTCACGTATTTTGCTGGCGCAGGTACCTGGCGGTATGCTTACCAATATGGAAAGTCAGCTTAAAGAGCAGGGTGCTGCTGATAAGTTTGATGAAGTGCTGGCTGAGATACCCAAAGTGCGCGAAGACCTGGGTCTGATTCCGCTGGTCACACCGACATCGCAGATCGTAGGTACCCAGGCCGTTATCAACGTACTGGTGGGTGAACGTTACAAGAGTATCTCTAAAGAGGTGCAGGCGATACTCAAGGGCGAATATGGTGCTGCCCCCGCTCCCTACAATGCAGAGCTGCAGGCGCGTGTTTTGGACGGTGCTGAGCCAATCACCTGTCGTCCAGCGGATATGTTGGAACCTGAAGTGGATAAGCTGACTACAGAGCTTAAACAGATTGCGGGTGAAAAAGGAATGCAGTTGGAAACTGGCGACAAGCTGGTTGATGATGTGCTCACCTATGCGCTTTTCCCACAGATCGGCCTTAAATTTTTGGAAAACCGTAATAATCCTGATGCCTTTGAGCCTGTGCCTACAGCTGAAGAGCAGCTGCCAGCGGCAGTGGCTCCTAAAGGAGGGGTGGCAAAAACAGCCGGTGATGCAGATATCTACACCATCACTGTTAATGGTCAGAACTATGTGGTTCAGGTGGCTGAAGGTGGAGATATCTCTTCGGTAACGCCCTCTTCCTCTCAGTCAGCCCAAACGGCAGCTGCTACTCAGGCACCCGCAACAGGTGGTGACCCAGTGCCTGCTCCACTTGCAGGTAATATATGGAAGGTGATGGTATCGCCTGGTCAGCAGGTCAAAGAAGGCGATGTACTGATTATCCTCGAGGCCATGAAAATGGAAACCGAAGTACGTGCTGCTCGTGCCGGTAGTATCGTCTCTGTTGATATTAAAGAAGGTGATTCTGTCCAGGTGGGCGATTCACTGATGACGATTGCTTAAGGTGCTGATCAATGGATAAGTTACTCAGTCTCTGGTATGCCTCTGGTGCTTACAACCTGACCCCGGGTCAGGTTGTCATGATGCTGGTGGGTGTATTGCTGCTTTATTTAGCAATCAATAAAAAGTTTGAACCTCTGCTATTGGTGCCGATTGGTTTCGGAGGGATATTGGCGAATATCCCTCAAGCGGGAATGGCTTATTCGGCTGTTGAGAATGCCATTTACTTCGCATCTCCTGGCGTGATTAATGAGCTATCAATGCTGTTTGATGCTGTCTCCACTAATACGCAGGAGTTGAAGTCTTTGTACGCCAATGCGCCGGCATCGGTGAAGGCGGCAGCCACCTTGATTGCGCAGGATGCCGGTTATAACAACGGCATGTTATATAATTTTTATAATGTTGCAGTGAAATCAGGCGCAGCACCTCTGCTTATCTTTATGGGTGTGGGGGCAATGACTGACTTTGGTCCTTTGCTGGCTAATCCAAGAACCTTGTTTCTCGGTGCCGCTGCACAGTTTGGTATCTTTGCAACGGTACTGGGTGCTGTTGGGTTGACTTCAATGGGTGTCATGGACTTCTCTATTCGTGAAGCAGCGGCCATTGGTATTATCGGTGGTGCGGATGGTCCAACCGCTATTTATGTCGCCACTATGTTGGCTCCCCAGTTGTTAGGTGCTATTGCTGTATCAGCCTATGCCTATATGGCGTTGGTGCCAATGATTCAGCCTCCAATCATGCGTTTGTTGACCACAGAACGTGAGCGTAAAATCGTGATGAGTCAGCTGCGCCATGTGTCCAAAATGGAAAAAATATTATTTCCGATTGTGCTTTTGTTGCTGGTAGCCTTGTTGTTACCTGATGCTGCGCCGCTGTTGGGGATGTTCTGTTTTGGTAATTTAATGCGAGAGTGTGGTGTGGTCGATCGCCTGAGTGATACTGCTCAGAATGCACTGATCAATATAGTCACCATCTTTTTAGGCCTGTCGGTTGGCTCTGTATTGATTGCTGATAAATTTCTTGATCTGCAAACCTTGGGTATCATGCTGTTGGGTATTGTGGCTTTCGCCATAGGAACTGCAGCGGGTGTCCTTATGGCTAAGATCATGAATCTTCTCATGGGTGGAAATGCTATAAATCCTTTAATCGGATCAGCTGGGGTTTCCGCTGTACCAATGGCGGCACGTGTATCCAATAAATTGGGTCTAGAGGCCAACCCTCAGAACTTTTTGTTGATGCATGCGATGGGACCCAATGTGGCGGGTGTTATCGGTTCAGCTGTTGCGGCTGGGGTGATGATTAAGTTTGTAAGTTGATTCCTTCCTGGTATATATAAGTAAAAAAAGGGCTGCAACTGCAGCCCTTTTTGTATGCGTGAACCTGATCAATCCAGCTTGAAGTACTTCGCCCTTGCTGCCAGAAATGCCTGGTCTGTATTGTCAGTACGCGTACGCAGAATATTCAGTGCGCTGACGAAGCTTTCGGCGGTTTTCTTGGTGAGGGCATCACCTCCATCGCGAATCTCCGACAAGATATCCATAGCCGCTTTAGCGCCAGCTCAAGGATCTCATCCGGGAACTGGTGGACACGCACACCGTGCTGTTCAACCAATGTTTTCAGGGCGATAGGGTCGTTAGCGTAGAACTCGGAAGCTACCTGGTCGTACTCAGCCTGGCAGGCGGACTCGACTATTGCTTGCAGATCGGCTGGCAGAGCCGAGAATTTTTCTTTATTAACGACCAATTCAGTTGCCAGGCCTGGTTCGATAAAGCTGGGGAAGTAGTAGTCTTTGCAGATCTGGTGGAAGCCCAATGCCAGATCGTTGTAAGGACCAACGAACTCAGCCGCATCCAGCGCGCCAGACTGCAGTGCTGCATAGATTTCTCCGCCAGCCATGTTAACTACGGTCGCACCCATGCGTTGCCATACCTGACCGCCTAGTCCTGGTGTACGGAATTTCATTCCCTGGACATCACTAAGACCGGTCAGTTCTTTACGGAACCAGCCACCTGCCTGTGTACCTGTGTCGCCGGAGAGGAAGCCTTTTACCCCAAATTGATCGTAAACTTCATCCCAGACTTCCTGGCCTCCCATGTAACGTATCCAGGCGGCCAGTTCGCGCGAAGTCATACCATAAGGGACACCGGTGAAGAAAGCCGTTGCCTGACTTTTGTTCTGCCAGTAATAGGCGGCACCGTGGCTCATTTCAGCTGAGCCTTCGATAACCGCATCGAATGTTCCTAAAGCAGGGACCAGCTCGCCAGCTGAAAAAACCTGAACTGTCAGGCGCCCTTCGGACATGGCGGTAATGCGATCGGCAAGGCGTTGTGCGCCTGTTCCTAAGCCTGGAAAGTTGCGTGGCCAGGTTGTGACCATGCGCCAGGTGATGCGGCTTTGTGCAATAGCTGGCGCCGCAACCGAGGTTGCTGCTACACCAGCGCCGATAGCGGCACCTTTAATAAAACTACGACGTTTCATGGGAAATCTCCATTGGAATTATTGTTTTGCAAGCTTAATTTAGACTAGATGAGCACAAAAATCGACTATTCCAGTCATCAAAACAAACTAACGGGTCGTTACAGTCGCCTGTGTTGACCTTTTCAGGCTGGCCAGGCCGATCCCGGAAAAGATCAGAAAAATACCTAACCAGTGAAACCAGTACATACTTTCTCCCAGGGTCAAGCTTGCCAGAAGCAGAGCCCAGACAGGGATTAGATGAATAAAATTACCTGCACGATTGGCGCCAAGGATTTCTACTCCACGATTCCAGAATAAAAATGCAAATACAGAAGCAAACAAGCCGACATAAACGATGCTATACAGTGCATTCACAGTGAGTGGAAGGGTTTTATCCAGAAGATGATGTTCATATAGATAAAAAGGCGTAATGATTGTCCAGCCAACGACCACGGTGATGGCAAAAAAAGCCTGTCCGCCTATGTCGGCCGAGCGTTTACGCAACAGTACAGAGTAGAGAGACCAGCTAATGACGGCGGCCAGTATCCATAAGCTGCTTAGGGCACCCTGGAAAACAGCAGCGATGTTAGTTGGTACTCCGCCCGTAATAATCACTAAAACACCGGTCAGTGATAGGACGATACCGAGTAGCTGTCGATTGCTGATTGGCTCTTTAAACAGCAAGCGGGAAAACAATAAGATGATGATCGGCGTTGCAGAGAGTAACAAGACGGCATCCGTCGCGGTGGATGTTTGTAGGCCTAAATAGACAAATGTATTGAAATTTGTAACCCCTAAAACAGATACACCTGTCAGATATAGCCAATGCTGGCGAATCGGGTGGCGAAGTTGCCAGAGAGATTTAGCTGTAAAAGGCAGAATAACCAGCAAGGCAAACAACCATCGCCACCAAGCTAGTGCAATCGGAGGAATCTCAGTAGAAACAGCACGTCCTACAATGAAGTTTCCACCCCAGAATAGCGTCGTGGCAGCAAGTAATAGATAGGCTAAATGTTCAGATTTGAGTTGCATTAGCTAGTCTTAATATTTTTTGTGCTTCTATTTGAACCTGTATTCCTCCAGCTTTCAAGCCGTGGCGGCCAGTTTTTCGAAGTTAATATTTGACCCCCGCTGTGTATACCGGTATAAACGCCAAACTTTAGCAAAAATTTATAACATTTAACTGCTGCCAATCAGATTTTGGTATGATACGGCTGGCATTTGTCTGTAGGTTAACAAAAAAAATAGAACCCCCGAGAGGTAGTATGAAAATGCTCTCTTTACTGATCCGCTTAATTTGCCGGATCAACCTGATACTGGGTCATGTATTTTCCTGGTTTTCCCTTGGAATCGTACTGGTGTGTTTCACAGTCGTTGTAATGCGTTATTTTTTTTCCAGCGGCTCTGTCTGGATGCAAGATTTGTATGTCTGGCTCAATGGCATGATGTTCATGGGGATCGCGGGGTTTACGTTGCTCCAAAATGGTCATGTGCGAGTGGATATTTTTTATCGACCGGCGGGTATACGTCGAAAAGCACTGGTTGATATGATTGGTGCGATTGTATTTATTGCCCCTTTTCTTTATATCATTTCTGTATACAGCTTTCCCTATGTGCAGCGTTCCTGGCGCTTTATGGAAGGATCTGCCAACTTCGGTGGTATGCAAGGACTTTATGTGGTGAAGTCATTCATCCTGGTGTTTGTTGCCGTAGTGGCCTTGCAGGCTCTTGCTATGGTCATGCGCAGTATTTTGATTTTAAGTAATAATGAAGCGCTGGTCCCTGAAAGCTACCGCTATAAGGAAGGGGGTTAAGCATGGATCCGGTCCTGTTGGGCGAAATGCTCTCATTATTAATGTTTTTTGCCATCATCGGTGTGCTGATGATGGGCTTTCCGGTGGCTTTTTCACTGGCGGGCACGTCGGTTATTTTTGCTGCTGTAGGCCATGCCCTGGGTGTGTTCGATCTATCTAACCTTTCAAGTCTGGCCCCTCGTTATATAGGGATCATGTTGAATGAGGTGCTGGTGGCCGTGCCACTCTTCATTTTTATGGGGATGATGCTGGAGCGTTCTGGAATAGCAGAGCAGTTATTGATTACCATGGGTCGACTGTTCGGCAAGTTACGTGGTGGTTTGGGTTTATCTGTTATTGTGGTGGGCGCGCTGCTTGCTGCCTCCACAGGTATTGTCGGAGCCACTGTTGTCACTATGGGGCTGCTGTCGTTACCCGCTATGTTGCGGGCCGGTTATGATCCCAAATTAGCAACCGGTGTAATCTGTGCATCGGGTACGTTGGGTCAGATTATTCCACCGTCTACCGTGTTGATCTTTATGGGCGATATGCTGGCAGGGGTCAATCAACAGGTACAGATGGCGAAAGGAAACTTTGCACCAACGCCCGTTTCAGTAGGAGATCTGTTTGCGGGTGCGTTTATTCCTGGGTTGATGCTGGTCTGCATTTATATGCTCTTTATGATCTACAAGGCGATTCGTCATCCTGAAACCTGTCCTGCACTGGAAGTGACGGCTGAGGAGCGTAAGCGTCTCTTTCATGATGTTATTTTTACCTTATTGCCCCCCTGGTTCTTATTATCGCCGTGCTAGGTTCGATTCTGGGCGGTGTGGCAACACCCACTGAGTCGGCTTCTGTCGGTGCTGTTGGGGCTATTTTTCTGGCTGCGGTACGACGTAAACTGACCTTCACTAATTTGCGTCAGGTGATGTTTGCTACTGCCAACACCACGACGATGATCTTTATTATTCTGATTGGTGCGTCGGTATTTTCACTGGTGTTCCGGATGATGGGTGGTGAAGAACTTGTCAGCGACTTTCTGAACAGTCTGCCAGGCGGGAAGCTGGGTGCGATCATTTTTGTGATGTTGCTGATGTTCCTGTTAGGTTTTATTCTGGATACCTTTGAAATTATTTTCCTGGTGATCCCGATTACGGCACCGATTCTGCTGATGATGGATATTGATCCCATCTGGTTGGGGGTTATGGTGGCGGTGAATCTTCAGACGAGCTTCCTGACCCCACCCTTTGGTTTCTCGCTATTCTATTTGCGCGGGGTTGCTCCAGATTCGATTACTACGCGGCATATCTATCAGGGTGCCTTGCCCTTTGTTGTACTCCAGGTCGTGGCGATTGCGCTGTTGATTATATTCCCGGGGCTGATTACCTGGCTGCCGGATATGATATACGGTCGATGATTTGCTGGTTGTTTTTGATAGTTTGATAGTTTTATAGAGAGGGCAGAGTGCCCTCTCGTTTTTCTAACACTGTTGAGCGTAACCACTGACAGGCTCAGAAACCTGCCAGAACCTCGAGATGTGCTTGCACACTGAACGCCAGTGCTACAGGATTGTAACCTCCTTCCAAAACCGACACGATGCGTTTGCGACTGTGTTTGTCCGCCATCTGCATAATCTGTTGGGTGACCCAGCGATAATCTTCCTCATCCAGATTTAAATCAGCCATAGGGTCTTCTTTGTGGGCATCAAAGCCTGCGGAGATAAATATAATATCCGGTTTATGCGCTTCCAGAGCCGGTAGCCAGCACTCCTGAATAGCTTTGCGAAACACGCTGTTATCTGAATGTGCGGCAAGTGGGCAGTTGACTATGTTGGGTCGGTCAATTTCACAGTAGCGCTCTGGGTAATAGGGATACTGGAAGGTTGAACATACCAACACTTCTGGGCGGTCTTTGAAAATATCCACCGTGCCATTGCAATGGTGTACATCAAAGTCCAGTACAGCAACACGCTCAATGCCTTCCTGCAATAATGCGTGGCATGCGCCTATGGCGACATTATTGTAGAAACAAAAGCCCATGGGCAGGTTGTATTCAGCATGGTGTCCAGGTGGCCGGACTGCGCAAAATGCATTCTGTGCTTTACCTGAAAGTACCCGGTTCGTTGCCAGGATTACGCCGCCAGCTGCCAAGTGAGCCGCTTCGAGTGAGTGTGGACAGAGGGCGGTGTCTTCATCGGTATAGACAACGCCTTCACGTGGGACTTTCATTTCCAGTTTCTTTTGGTGCAGCTTAGCGTGTGCTAACTGGATTTGCTCGGCTGATGCAGGTACAGCAGTGAGTTGGTCCATGTGGTCCATAAGACCGGTACGTTCCAGCACCTTGCGAATAGCCTGCAAGCGCACCGGACTTTCCGGATGGTCTGGCCCCATATTATGCAGCAGGCAGTCTTCGTGCGTGATATATGCAGTTGTCATAAATTATTTTTCTCCTCATCTCTAGGTCTATTTTAGAGGAAAACTGCACAATTAAGCGTTAGCCGAAAGTTGTATTTGCATAAATTAATCAGAGAGAACTAATTTGTTGATGCAGATCAGGTTATACAGTCTGCTGTGACGTTAGACTCTCAGTCACAGCATAGAACTGTACCTTTAGCACCTGATGTTTCACCCAGCGTCAGGTGCTTTTCTTTTTTTCAGGGGTGCGGGTGCGAAGCCTTGATCAAGAGATGGAGTCTGATTGCTTTTTGAATCAGTGCCTTGTGAATCAGTGCCCTGTAAATCAGAGTTGTGTGGCTTGCGACGCTTGCCGATAGCCTTCTGATCACGCAGGCGCTTTTTAACCTTGGGTTTGTCATCTTCGCGTTTTTTAGCCTCAGGGCGCTTCTTCTTGCCGATGGCTTTGCCTGAAGACTTGGTTTTGTCCGGCCCTTTAAAACTACCTTCAAGACCTGAAAGAGTGCGCTTCTCAAGGCTGATGCGAAGATAGCGTTCAATGCTGCACATCAGGTTCCATTCTGAAGGTGCAATCAACGAGATGGCGGTGCCGGTTTCACCAGCTCGCCCGGTGCGGCCAATTCGGTGCACATAGTCATCACCACTGCGCGCCATGGCGAAGTTAATTACCAGGTCTATTCCTTCGACATCCAGACCGCGTGCGGCCACATCGGTAGCAACCAGTACCTGAATGCGGTTTTCGCGGAAAAGGTTGAGTACCTGGCGGCGTTTGGGTTGGTCCATATCACCATGTAGTACAGCGGCACGGTGTTTCTGGTAGCGCAGTACATTGCCCAGTTGATCAGCCGCTACACGGGTGTTGGTAAATATCAAGGCGCGACTATAGACCTCCTGGCTGAGCAGGCGATTAAGGAGTCGCTCTTTGTGTTTGCCATCATCGGCGAGGATCACTTGTTGAGTGATGGCGGCAACCTGTGTGCGCGCATCACTGAGTAACAGCGATTCCGGATTGTTCATAACTTGTTCGGTCAAACTATGAATTTCACCGGTATTCAGGGTGGCGGAAAACAGCAAAGTCTGGCGTTCAGGGCGACATAGTGCCGCTATTTTCAGTACATCTTCACTGAAACCCATATCCAGCATGCGGTCAGCTTCATCCAGTACCAGAATTTCCAGGTCACTGAGGTCAATAGTCTGACGTTCCAGGTGCTCAATCAGGCGGCCGGGTGTGGCGACCAGGATCTCAGGGTTTTTGCGTAGTTTCGCTGCTTGCTCTTTAAATCCTTCACCACCGTAAATACTCAGTGATTTAATTTGAGTGAACGCGGCCAGTTGTTCACAGGCTTTTGAAACCTGTTCAGCAAGTTCTCGTGTTGGTACCAGTATCAGTGCACGCGTGCCTGTTTTAGGTGATGGGGTATCGATAAAGCGTTGCAGCATGGGCAAAAGAAAGGCGTAGGTTTTACCACTGCCAGTGACAGCGCTGATCATCAGATCCTTGCCGCTGAGAGCGGGTGCTACGGTAGCCTGTTGAACGGCTGTTGGGGTAGTAATGCCTTGAGCATCCAGGGCTTTCTGGAGGCGCTCATTGAGTTGGATGTCGGTAAACACTTAGGGTCTTTCTCCTGCTTTTAATTGCGCTTATCCTAGCAGAAATAGGTTGATTTGTCGGTTAAAAGCATACTTTGACATGAAAAGGTTGATTTGTCTGAGCGTGGTGGAATAAAAAAATTCACTTGTCGAGTGCGGGGTTTTCAGCTATTTTGTGGCATTATTTTGATAGTAATCTGATATTTATGCGTACTATTTTACTTCTCACTTCACTATTGCTGCTGACCGGTTGTTTTTCATCAAATCGACAGGTCAGTCAGCCACTAATGCCCGCACCCACCGTGGTTGGGCTGCAGGGTGATATACGTCTGCTGCTGGAGCAACAGTATCAAACCTGGGCTGGCACTCCTTATCGTTTAGGTGGAGCTGATAAGCGCGGTGTTGATTGCTCTGCGCTAGTGCAGAGTATCTTTACTGAAGCGTTTGATGTGCAGCTTCCTCGTACCACCAGTGAGCAGGTTGCTATGGGTGATGTTGTGGCACGCCAGGCACTGCAGCCACTGGACTTGGTGTTTTTTCATACCGGTCCTACCCAGCATGTAGGGATTTATTTGGGGCAGGGTGAATTTTTGCATGCTTCCACCAGCCGTGGTGTGATCATCTCCAAGTTAGATAATCCTTATTGGAAACGCAACTTTTGGACGGCCCGCCGCCCAGTTAATCCACTCCAGATCGCCAGCTTATAAAAAAGCCCACCGAAGTGGGCCAAGAAGTGCTAAGTTAAACGTTGAGGTCTAGCGTTTAGCGTCCCATGCGACGAATCGCCTGAGGGGTGAAGTCCTGGTAATTAAAGCGCTGACTGAAGTCATAGCCCACACCTTCTTCGTTTGTCAGAGCGCCCACCAGATAACGTCCGGACTGTAAATCGTAGAAGGTTTCGGCGACTGACCAGGGTACCTGTACATCGCGGTATTGAAATTGGTGCATTTCACCGACACGCCAGAGTTCTCCACGCCCATCATAATGATCCACAGTAGCAATCTGCCAGGTGTCTTCATCAATAAAGAAGGTGCGCTTGCCATACACATGACGTTGTCCATCTTTCAGTGTGGCTTCAAGCTTCCACACTCTGTGCAGTTCATAGCGGGTATGTTCCGGGTTCAGATGGCCTGCA
>NZ_JRLB01000109.1 GCF_000764495.1 Nitrincola sp. A-D6 | reverse complement strand
CACATTACTCACTTTCATTTTATAGTGAAATCCGGAACTATGTAGCATGAGGACTTATAAAGACGACCTTCAGGTGACAGAACACCCGACCCGCTGCATTATCTGGATCAGTTCTACGTTATAATCCAGCAGTGCCTGCTTCTCAGACATCAGGCCTGCCAGCACATGTACCGGACATATATAATTTATGAGAATACCCAAACGATTACAGCCACTGGCTGAAGATGGCATGATCGACGAAGTGATCAGTCAGTTAATGAGCGGCAAAGAGGCCGATGTTTATGTCGTACGCTGTGGTAACGACGTACGCTGTGCCAAAGTGTTCAAGGAAGCCAGTCAGCGCAGTTTCAAGCAGGCAGTAGAATATCAGGAAGGGCGCAAGGTTCGAAATAGTCGTCGTGCACGCGCTATGTCCAAAAAAACGCAATATGGCCAAAAAGAGCAGGAAAATGCCTGGTTAAATGCCGAGGTGGAGGCGCTTTACCAACTGGCCGCCGCTGGAGTGCGCGTACCCAAACCCTATGGCTTTATTGATGGTGTCCTGTTGATGGAGCTGATCACAGATGCCGAAGGCTACGTGGCGCCACGTCTTGATGATGTAACACTGAGCGCTGAAGACGCTAAAATCTGGCACCAACAAGTCATTGAAGAAGTTGTACGCATGCTCTGCGCAGGACTAGTACATGGTGATCTTTCTGAGTTTAACGTGCTGTTGGACGCGCAGGGGCCGGTCATTATCGATTTACCTCAAGCGGTAAATGCAGCGGGTAACAACAGCGCCAGCATGATGCTTGAGCGGGACGTAAACACCATGCGTGCCTACTTCGGACGCTTTGCACCCGAACTGCTAAAGACCGAGTTTGCCCGGGAGATGTGGTCACTCTATGAAGCTGGCAAACTTCAAGCCGATAGTCAGCTCACCGGCACCTACGCCTATAGCGACACCAATGCCGACGTGGACGAACTGATGGCCGTCATTGATGCCGCCAGCGAAGAAGAAAGTGAGCGCCTGGAACGTCTGCGCGCTGAACACAGCGACGACTAGTGATGGAGTCAGTGCATGACCACACCAGCGTCTAAGCCGATCATTGTCATCCAGTACTGCACCCAGTGTCAGTGGTTATTACGCGCAGCATGGCTGGCACAGGAACTGCTATCAACCTTCAGCGATGACCTGGGCGGCGTCACCCTGCAACCTGCGACAGGCGGCACCTTTATTATCACCTGTGACGGCGAACAGATCTGGGAGCGTAAAACAGACGGCGGTTTTCCCGAAGCCAAGGTACTCAAACAGCGCGTCAGGGATAAAGTCTGGCCAGACCGGGATTTAGGCCACAGCGACCGTCCAGCCTCTACATTCCAGGATATTTAAGTGAAGCTCTGGCTGCTGCAAAAGGAATCGTAATGACAAAACTTAGCACTCAAAATCCGAAATTCGTCCTGCGAATAGCCGGTCCTGAAGATGCAGCTCTAATTGTCAGCTTCATGAAAAAGCTGGGTGATTTTCAGAAAATGGCCGATAAAATCATCGCCACACCAGAGCGGATAGAACGACTGCTTGCATCCAAGCAAGGTGAAGCCGTGTTTGGTATTTATGAAGGTGAAACAGTGAGCTTTGCATACTTCCATCAGAAAAGCTCCGCCTTTACTGGACGCTCAGGACTATATATTGATGGTTTTTTTATTGATGACTCAATGCGCGGAAAAGGCTTGGGCAATATCATGATGCAGTTTTTATCAAAACACGCTATTGATCGCGGCTGTGAAATGCTCGAATGGGGGTGTTTGGACTGGAACACTCCTGCCATTGAGTTTTACCAAAAATTAGGTGCTTACTGCGTTGATTCGATGCACATATATCGCCTATCTCCAGAGAATTTAGCGGAAAACGCATCGTTATTTAAAGCTACCTGAGTAAGTTTCGATTATTCATTGTGCTAAGCGGCCATGAGCAATATCGCCTTCCCCACTTAATATGATTAACAGGTTGCACTACAGACTGTTCGAATATACAGATGTCGACTACAATTACTTACAACATATAGTGTCAAGTTTTGGTAGCAGTCGCCTATGAGCTTATCCTTTTCTGACGACAACCTTTTAAAAGCATCACTCGAAGCCATCTCGGACGCTATACTGATTACTGATGCTCAGTTAGACTTTCCCGGCCCCTATATCATCTACGCTAATCCCGCCTTTTGCAACTCACCGGCTATACTCTCGCCGAACTTCAAGGCCAGACGCCGCGGTTACTTCAAGGCCCAGACACCGACTATGACCTGCTGCAAACACTAAAAAATCAACTGCAGTCTAACCAACCGTTTAGCGGTGAGACAGTGAACTACCGCAAAAATGGCACCGCCTTTCAAATGCAGTGGTCAATTCAACCCTACCCCACCGGCGCCGAGCCGCAATATTATATTGCTGTACAGCGTGACATTACGGCTCTGCGCGAGCTAGAGCAGCAGCGTCGACAGCTACAGAGGCTGGTCGACATTCAAACCCGGGTGGGCACCGCTGGCCTGGACTTGCAAAGCTTGCGCGAAGAGGTAGCACAAATCGGACTGGTAGTTACCGGAGCCGATGGCGCCGCTGTGGAAGAAGCCGTTAACGAAGAGATGGTTTACACTGCCGGGGCAGGCACTGCTCAGAACTCTGTAGGGCTGCGTCTGCCGTTGGCCGGGAGTCTGTCGGGGGCCTGCCACGCTTCCCGCCAACCAATCCACTGCCGTGACACGCATATTGAGCCTCGTGTAGCTCGCAAGGCTGCCGAACAAGTGGGCTTTCGATCCGGTCTGTTAGTGCCACTGATCTATGCAGACCAATGTTTTGGCGTACTTAAGGTTTATTCAGGGCGCGTCAACGCTTTCAGCGATAGTGATATGGAAGTACTCAGCATGGCCAGTCAGGTGTTGGCTTCATCCTCGCTGATGCCCAGCAGTTCAAGGGCGAGCGCGACCAACGGCGCTTACTGGTAGACTCTGTGCCCATCTTGATCGCGTTCATCGACCAACAGTTGTGTTACCGTGAAATCAACGCCACCTACACACGCTGGTATAATCGTCAGGCTGACCAAATTGTGGGCAGGCCAGTGGCTGACATCATGGGCGAGGAGGCATTCGAAAATGTCCGTCCCTATATGCTCGCAGCATTGGC
>NZ_JRLB01000108.1 GCF_000764495.1 Nitrincola sp. A-D6 | reverse complement strand
AGCTGGCCGCAGTAAAACCGCGCTGCTGGAAAGTATTCGTGACATTCTACCCGCCGGGGTTGAAGTGATTAGCGTGCGACAACCCAAGGCACTGGGATTGGGACATGCGGTACTCTGCGCCGCGCCGATAGTCGGCAACGAGGATTTTGCGGTGATGTTACCGGATATGCTTATTGATAATGCCGGTCAACAGCGCGATATGTCCTCTATGGCAGCCGCCTGGAAAACTTCCGGACTGGGACAGATCATGGTTGAAGGCGTACCAGAAGACCAGGTACAGCGCTACGGCATCGTCGACTGTGCCGGTGTTGCAGTAAGCCCTGGCGAAAGTGCCGATATCCGCGGCATGGTTGAAAAACCGGATGTTGCCTCCGCGCCATCCAATCTCGCCATTGTAGGACGTTACATTTTACCTGCGCGTATCATGTCTTTGCTCAAGGATACTCAGCCAGGAGCCGGCGACGAAATACAGTTAACTGATGCTCTGCAGACTCTGCTTTCAGAATCTGCCTCCAAGCCTACTCCATGGCAGGTAAACTGTTCGACTGCGGCAACAAAGCTGGACTGTTACAAGCCAATGTAGCCTTTGGCCTGCAACACCCTGAAACAGCTGATGCGCTGCGCGCTTATCTTGACACACTGTAAATGCCAATCCGACCCCGTAGCGGGGTCGGACCCAATTGATAACTTCCTTATGAAATGACTGGTTTATTCGACCTTTTCATAATCCTACTACTAGTCGGAATTCCGCTCGCTCTGTCCTTGGTCTGTTCAACTCACATCCTTTTGACCAAACGTGACAGTCGCGCCAGCATTGCCTGGATGGGACTGGTTTGGCTTGCCCAGTACTGGGGGCGTTAACCTACCTGCTATTTGGTATCAATCGCCTGCATTCTCGTGCCAATGAATGGAAAAAAAAGCTGGCCGATAACCGCCGTGATAGCCTACAGCCATTTCTACCTGATATGCTCGCACAATGCGTACCTGAACCCATGCAAACCTTGTCGCGACTGGCTGACAAGGTCTCCAATCAACCCCTGCTGGCTGGTAATGCGATTTCACCACTATTCAACGGTGATGAGGCTTATCCACGTATGCTGGCAGCGATTGACTCTGCTGAACACAGCATCACGCTGAGTACGTTTATTCTGCGTAATGACAAACTTGGCAAGCAATTCGTTGATGCGTTGAGTCGAGCGGCCGAACGCCAGGTATCCATTCGCCTGCTGGTGGATTACATGGGCTTTCGCTATTCCTTTCCAACACTGAAAAAACGCCTTAAAAAGGCCGGTCTGCAATATGCTGAATTTATGCCGCCTAACTGGCCGCGTACCTTTCCTTTTCTCAACCTGCGCAACCACCGTAAGCTACTCATCGTAGATGGCCGCACAGGCTTTACCGGTGGCATGAATATCAGCGACCATCACTGCCGTGATAGCCGTCAGTGCATTCCCATTGAAGATATTCACTTTTTAGTTGAAGGCCCCGTCGTAACTGAGTTGCAAAGTATCTTTGCTGAAGACTGGTATTCAAGCACTGGTGAAGAGCTAGAGGGTGCTCTCTGGTTCAGTACCCCAGAAACACCCGGCAGCACCCTCGCTCGCGCAATTGCTGATGGCCCGGATGATCGCTTTAACATGTTGAGACAGCTGATGCTGGGGGCGATAGGGTCAGCGCAAACCCGGATACGCATCATGACTCCCTATTTTGTACCAGATGCCAGCCTGGAAGAAGCCTGATTACCGCCTCGCTACGGGGCATCCAAATCCAGTTGCTGTTACCCGGACGCAACAACCTTAAACTGGTCGATTGGGCGTGCCGTCACCATCTGCTGGAAATGGTCCGTCAGGGGGTGGAAGTCAGATTCAGCTCAGAGCGTTTTATTCATTCCAAACTGTTTATGCTGGATGAGAGCTGGACACTGTTCGGCTCAGCCAACTGGGATAACCGCAGCCTGGCGTTGAATTTTGAGTGTAATGTGGAGTGTTATGATAACTGGCTGACGCAGCAGTTGAATCAGCATTTTGATACGCAGTTTGCCCAAGCCACACCTGTAACACTGAGTGACCTGCAACAACAATCCCTGCCAATACGCTTGCGTAATGCAGCGGCGGGGTTGTTGTCACCTTATCTTTAGTGCCACGTTGGGTAGTGCCACGCTGGGGTGGTGGTATCGCTTTGGTGTGACGCGCTTTTCGCCATCCCTGGCCGCTCGACTGCCGCCGTCCTGGCGGCAGACGGTCACTCCAAAGCGATACCACCACCCCGCCAAAACCCAGTGCCAGTCCAACTATCGATTGGGACAGAGCAAGCAGCATGGCCACGGCATAGATCGTTGAATTGAGATTCAAACTCTCAGTCTGATAAGAGATTTGCGCAAATACCGATTTGAAACCGTCTGTACGCGGGCACCCAGGTTTGGGAGGGCTGATGGGATCGGATCTGGCTGACCCTGTGCGCCAGGGAAGGCGCACTGGAGCCCCCAGGGATGGGTTCACGGCGTGTCAGCTAGATCCGGCCCATTAGCCCTAAGATCTACAGAGGCTTAAGTCTCATCAGCGCCAATGCCCCCGATTTTATGCACTCTTAGCGATAATATCTTTCCACTTGGCAGGGCCAGTGTTGTGTACGGACTCTCCATTCACATCAACCGCTACGGTTACCGGCATATCCTTAACTTCAAACTCATAGATAGCTTCCATACCCAGCTCCGGGAAAGCCAGCACCTTGGCGCCGACTATGGCTTTGGAGACCAGATAGGCCGCACCGCCTACTGCCATCAGATACACCGCTTTACTGTCCTTGATCGCCTCAATGGCAATAGGACCACGTTCGGATTTACCGATCATCCCCAGAAGACCCGTGGTCTCAAGAATCTGACGGGTGAACTTATCCATGCGGGTTGAGGTTGTCGGCCCTGCTGGTCCCACCACTTCATCGCGGACAGGGTCCACAGGACCGACGTAGTAGATAAAGCGCCCTTTCAGATCTACCGGCAGGCTTTCGCCATTATTGAGCATCTCGATCATTTTCTTGTGGGCGGCATCACGGCCGGTGAGCATTTTGCCGTTGAGTAGAACGGTTTCACCCACTTTCCACTCAGCGACTTCTTCCGGGGTAACTTCATCCAGATTGACGCGACGGGTATTACTACCCACTTCAAAGGTCACTTCGGGCCAGTCTTCCAGGCTGGGTGGTGTGAGTTCGGCCGGGCCGGAGCCATCCAGGGTAAAGTGCGCATGACGCGTGGCGGCACAGTTTGGAATCATACATACCGGCAGAGAAGCGGCATGGGTCGGGTAATCCATGATCTTGATATCCAGCACGGTCGTCAGACCACCCAGGCCCTGTGCACCAATGCCCAGGGCGTTGACCTTATCCATGATTTCCAGACGTAACTCTTCAATACGGTTCTGTGGTCCACGTTCACGGATTTCATGAATATCAATCGGGTCCATCAACGACTCTTTCGCCATGACCGCGGCTTTTTCTGCGGTACCACCAATGCCTATGCCCAACATACCCGGCGGACACCAGCCAGCGCCCATAGTGGGTACGGTTTTGACAATCCAGTCCACAATACTGTCTGACGGGTTCAGCATCGCCATTTTGGATTTATTCTCAGAACCGCCGCCTTTGGCCGCGACATGCACTTCGACTTCATCGCCTTCGACTATCTCGTAATGGATAACCGCCGGGGTATTGTCTTTAGTATTCTGACGCTTACCGGCCGGATCAGCGAGAATGGAAGCACGCAGTACGTTATCCGGATTCAGGTAAGCACGGCGTACGCCTTCGTTGACCATATCGGTCACGCTCATCTGTGCATCCCACTGTACATTCATGCCCACTTTCAGGAACACCGTGACGATACCAGTATCCTGACAGATCGGACGCTTGCCTTCAGCACACATACGCGAGTTAATCAGAATCTGTGCCATGGCATCCTTGGCAGCGGGATTTTCTTCCCGTAGATAGGCTTCATGCACCGCTTTGACAAAATCAATCGGATGATAGTAGGAAATGAACTGTAGCGCATCGGCGATGCTGCTGATGAAATCGTCTTGGCGAATTACGCTCATGGGTGACTTTCTCCGGTCAGACATTTATCAATTAATTGACAGGCGGATGTAGAGTCTGGCCCTACACCCGTAAAAACGCACATTATACCTAAAACTGACGCTATTTCCGTCAGGTTTTAGTCGTAGTGCTATTAGTCGTAGTACCGCGAGGAAGCTCAGCTAAGCTTAAACTGCTGAACGTGTTGCTGCAGACTGGATGACAAGCGCGCCAGTTCCTGACTGGCCGAAGTCACCTGATTCGCCGCGGTGGCGGTTTCATCAATTGCCTGTGTGATGTTAGTGATATTCTGATTGATCTCTTCGGCAACAGAGGATTGTTCCTCAGCCGCTGTTGCAATCTGCGCATTCATATCATTAATCGCTGTCACAGAGGCGCTGATGGCTTTGAGTGCTTCACCGGCATGATTTGCCTGCTCCACAGTTTGCAAACCTTGCTGCCTGCCCTGCTCCATCTGCTTGGCAGCCTGGCCAGAACCATCCTGCACCCGATTGATGCGCGCCTGGATATCACCGGTGGACGCCTGAGTGCGACTGGCCAGTGAACGCACTTCATCAGCTACCACCGCAAAACCACGACCCTGATCACCAGCACGTGCCGCTTCAATGGCCGCATTCAACGCCAAGAGGTTGGTTTGCTCGGCAATTTCCTGAATCACGCCCAGCACAGAACCTATCTCATCACTATCTTTAACCAACTGAGTCATACTGTTGGCTGATTTTTCAATCTCGGCCGCCAGCCGATTGATCACCTGCACCACTTGGGTCACTACCTGCATGCCATTTTCAGTTTCGGAGTGTGCCGACTGTGCCGCATTGGAAGCCGAGGAGGCATTTTTGGCGACATCCATTACTGTGGCCGCCATCTCATTCATGGCAGTGGCTACCTGAGTAATCTCCATTTGCTGTAGTTGTACCTGAGTATTGGTTTGTGCACTGGATGCAGACAGTTCTTCTGCCGCAGCAGACACCTGCACCGAGGCATCCGAGATCTGTTTCATCAGTTTTTTCAGTGTATTAACCATGTCACTAAACGCTGCCAGCAAGCTATCTTCCGGTGCTTTGGAGGTATCAATTTTAACCGTCAGATCACCATCGGCTACCTGGCGCACCACCTGCTGTACATAGGCTGGCTCGCCACCCAACTGCCCCATTACACGACGGGTGATCAGGATGCCTGATGCCAGTGCTATGATGAAACCAATTGCCACAGCAATCATCGTGATAATCACTTCAAACTCTGCTTCAGCGATCGCGACAGAGACCATATCATCAGAAATCTGTAAATTTCGGCTAATCAACTCTTCGAGCTGCTGATTCATCGCCGCTGACACTGGAATTAAAGCCTCAAACTGACGCTGGAACTCTGTATACGCCTGCTGATAAGCTTCAGCTGAACCTGCCTGGCTCATGCGCAAAACCGCTGCATCCATACGCTCTGCCGCTTCACGCCAGTTACGCATCGCGCTCAACAGACGCTGATACATCGCTTCACCCTGCACCGTACGCGGTATAGTAGCGTACTGCGCCATAACCTCATCCAGGTGTTTCCATGAGGCATCACGCTGCGCCAGCAGATCAGTCAATTCACGCCCGGTATTCGGTGTCCACTCAGCCAGCAACATCATGCTCAGCGTTTGTGAACGGGTCATCAGTCGTTCTTCATTAATACCACCCAACAGGTTGACTGCAGGCAAACGCACCTCGCCCAACTCCACAATATCGGCTTTCATCCGCCCGCCCGCCCACATGCTGAGTAAACCAACCAGCAGTAAAATCACAGCAACGACAGAAAAACCCGCGATCAATAACACGCTTAATTTGATATTGCGCATAGACTAACTCCCCACGGTATTTGATTATCCGAACAATACGTTCCATCAGAGTGCGTAGATCACCGCAAAAGAGAAACAGCGCCGCGCGGCCACTTGGGGTAAAACAGAATCTGAGTCTTCACTTCCAGCGGAAAGTCACCGAATTGCTGATCAATCCGCTGCTGTAAACCTTCCATCTGCTGCACATGCTCAACGCCGATGGAGACTTCCAACAGTAGATAACTGCCCACCTTGGCCATTTTACTTTGTGATGGTTGGATACCGATTTCTGACAAACTGCGATACACACGTTTGCGCAGTTCAGGTTTAGGCGACATCATCATGATCTCACCCATCCCCTGCAGCATCATGCGCACTGGTACCGCCATAATGTACACAGAGACCAACACCACCAGCAGAGGGTCCACATACACGGCCCAGTGTGCATAGGCTGTCCAAGTCATACCCCAGGCGATCAGCAAGCCCAGCAGCACCGCTGCACTGAGCAGACTGTCCATACACCATTGTTTTGCCTCTGCATCGACCAGAGCCGACTGGTGAATGAGATTACAGTACTGCAGATAACGCCAAGTGAATACACAACCCATCACGCTGAAAAAAGCAAACCCTGTCGCCATATCAGCGACTATTTCTCGTCCTCCTGTCATCAGCGCATTCAGTGCACTCAGCAGCGAAATCAGACACACTAACAGGATGATGAAACCTTTAATGGCGATGACTAAAGGCTCGGCGAGAATCCGGCCAAAGTTGAAATGATTACTTGCAGGTAACCCTGACCAGCGTAAGGCCATTACCGATAACAGGGATAAGACCAGGCTGACAGACGAATAGGCGCCGTCAAACAGAATTGCCAAAGAGCCAGTCCACAGCCCGCAAAGGATGCCTGTGAAGGCAAAAAAACCTGAAACACCTGCCGAAAAAATTAGCGTTGACCTTTCACGGCCAACTTTAAAGAAAAGCATCACAACCTCATACCCACGCCGTATTACATGGAATTTTTACTGTTAATTAATGGTAAAAGCGGATTTTATCCGTTAATTTAACGAGGCATGAGTCGCTTAGCGACCAAAAAACCGTCTCTTGAGAATTCACTTTACGAGCACCACATCACCATGAGACCTATACAAGCTGAAGCTTTTCTGGCGGTACTGGAATCGGGATCAATTATTGATGCCGCGCGCCGGCTTAATCGTAGCCGCACAACGATCAGTGCGGCCATCAGCGCCTTGGAAGATGATTTGAATGCCGAATTGTTTGAGCGCTCAGGTAAATCAGTGCATCCGACAGATCTAGCCTGGTCCATTCAACCTGACTGCATGCGCTTTCTGCACACTTATCGTCAGATCCTGGCACGCTGCGAACTGGAGCGAGGGGGCATTGAAACCACCTTGCGGCTGGCCCGTGATGATTCCTTACCTGAAGCCTTCTGGCTTGAGGCTATGCGCTCACTGAAACAGCGTTTTCCACTGACGGGGATTTCCGTATATCTGGCACCACCCCAGGAGCTACCCGCCTTAGTATCCTCACAAACTGTGGATATTGCCTATGGTCTGGATCTAAACAAACACGCCGATAACCGCATCGCGGTTGAATCTCTGGCAGGTCTAAGGTTGATCATGGTTGCCAGCACCCAACACCCTTTATCACGCCTGCCAGAAGTAACGCCTGAAGACCTTGTCACCCACACTCAGGTGACACTGGCATTTGTAGACGCGGATGAGCAACTGGTTCCAGATATACTCAACAGCAGTAACTACCTGGCCCTGACTCAGTATGAGCTGATTCGGGATGCGGTCATGGAACATGCTGGCTGGGCCTGGTTACCGCAACCCCTGGTTGATCCAGCGGTACAGAACGGACAGCTTAAACTACTTAAAACAGCCAACGCCTTACTTTGGCAGGAGTTTAGCAGTTTTCACTTCAGCACAGACAGCAAGGGACAGGTGACCTTGCGACTAGAGGAAATACTGGCCAATTACCTGACACGTTTTAACTGAGACGTTTTAACTGAAAGTGCACGAGTGTGCACAGCCAAGTATCGAATAGACCTATACCAGCAACAAAACACAGAAAACAGTGCCAAACCCCAATAACAGCCGGGCGGTGGCAGGGGTCAAGGCAACGCGTTCTTTGGCCGGTGCTGGAGTAATCGGCAGGGTTTGGGCAGCAATAACAACACCGCAGCCAAGGGCCAGATCAGGTTCAGATAACCCATCCACCTCAGTGCCAGTGTCATCAACAACGCCACAACAAGCAACAGCCAATAAAGCCGAACTGCCTGAGGGTAGCCTATTCGCACCGTGAGCTACCCAGCCCATCGGCCAGGTCACCTTCATAGTCACGCAACTCATTACTAAGCAACAACAACGCCACCAGACAGCTAAGCGGCAAGGACAACCAGATAATACGCAGATCAAAAGGTGCACCGGCGGCCAGATAACTGCCGCTAATCATCAGCACACCCATCAGCCAAAATACCATCACCACACCCAAACCGCGGTTTTTATACTGTATTGGCGCCAGGTGTATCCCAGGGCCCCAACCAGGCCCACCAGGCTGATCCACAAGAGCGGCAACCCCGTCACAGACACCAGATACAGTCCGATCAGGGCAGCCAACAGAAAGCAGCCCAGCCCGAGGCGATAGTTAGTATGGATGCGCTGGCAAGCCAGTTGCAGTTCGGCGTTCGGATGTTCGGGCAGCAGTTTCAGGTCAGCATAGTCATTAATCAGATTCACACCAGCCTGCAGCAACACACCCGCCAACAGTATCAGCAGCACGTTCAGCGGCAACCAGTAACCCTCAGCATAGGCCGATGCGATACCAACCAGGCACGCCGTTAGCGCTACCGGAAAAGAGAAAGGCCGCAGCGCACGGTGAAAGTGGTACTTGCTTAAATCAGCACTCATGCCGTCAGACTAGGTACGAACCGGTGCATTAGGAAGGTCGCGCATCAACAAGGCATAGGTCATGTCGGTATCAAAGTCTAGCGGGATACTGACTTTGTGACCCGAGCCAGGAGCGGCATCTACCGAGCGCCATGTTTATCCAGCAACTCACTCAGACGGAAGCGCTTATTACCCGCAGGAGTCATCAGCTCCAGGGTATCGCCGGTTTCAAAGCGGTTTTTTACATCAATCTGCAGTAGCCCCTTATCACCATCATGACTGAGCACTTCACCAACAAACTGCTGATGCACGCCAACCGAGTTACCGGTTTCATAATTTTGGTATTGATCATGCACATGGCGACGGTAGAAACCTTCGGTATAACCCCGATTAGCCAGGTTTTCCAGCACATCCATAAGCTCCATATCAAATGGCTTGCCCAGGACGGCGTCGTCAATCGCTCTTCGATAGGCCTGCGCTGTGCGGGCAACATAATAGTGCGACTTGGTGCGCCCTTCAATTTTCAACGAATCCACACCCATCGCCGCCAAGCGGTGTACATGCTGAATGGCACGCAGGTCTTTGGAATTCATAATATAGGTGCCGTGCTCATCTTCAAAAGCTGGCATATAGTCATCAGGGCGCGACGCTTCCTGCAACAGCACTATTTTATCGCTCGGCATACCCTCACCCAGAGTCGGCTCAAACTGCTGTACCGGCACAATATCACCGGATTCATCCTGTTTCGCCTCGTGGGCATCGTATTTCCAGCGGCAGGCGTTGGTGCAGGTGCCCTGGTTAGGATCGCGGTGATTGATATAGCCCGACAACAGACAACGGCCTGAGTAGGCGATACACAGCGAACCGTGTACAAACACTTCGATTTCCATCTCCGGGCAGCGCTGGCGTATCTCTTCCACTTCATCCAGCGATAATTCGCGTGACAAAATGACGCGTTCAATACCGGCCTGATGCCAGAATTTTACACTCGCCCAGTTCATGGTATTGGCCTGGACCGACAAGTGAATCGGCAGATCGGGGAAGCGTTCCTTAACCAGCATAATCAAGCCGGGATCCGACATAATCAGTGCGTCCGGCCCCATCTCAATCACCGGCACGATGTCATCCATATAGGTTTTCAGTTTGGCGTTATGCGGCAGAATATTACTGGCAACAAAGAACTTTTTACCGCGCTGATGCGCATAGGCAATGCCTTCGGCAAGGTGATTGTAATTGAAATCATTATTACGCACCCGCAGACTGTAGCGCGGCTGCCCCGCATAGACGGCATCGGCTCCGTAGGCAAAGGCGTACTTCATGTTTTTCAATGTCCCCGCCGGGGACAGTAATTCTGGTTGTCGCATGATCACTCTACTCTGAAATTAAGCGCGCCATTGTGCCGATTTCAGCTCACAAAGGCAATTCAACGGTCTATTCGGGACTCAGTTCGACTGCAGCTGCACACGGTTAAGTTGCTCGCGCAACTGCAACAAATCACGGTTGATTAATTGCCGCGCATTATTGATGGCACGGATATCTTCACGCAACTCTGACAGACCAATTTCGATCACAGCCAGTTCATCAGGCCCTGCGGCCTCTTCGGCGGCGACCAGCTTAGCCTCAAGTCCGGCAAACTGACGCTTAAGGTCGTTCTCCAGTGATTGGTACTGTTGCTGAGCGGCTGTTAACTGTGTATCGAGTTCACTCAACTGTCTTGCAGATTGCAGCTGTTGCTCCGTCAAGGTCGAAACCTGGCTGTCAGTCGCTGTAATTGTTCTGAGCTCTGATCATTGGCGGCATCACCTGACCCGACCTGATCAGATAACTGTGCAACCTGTTGCTGCAACGTGGTGATCACAGTCTTCAGACGCTCAAGCTCGGCCAGCGGCTCACTCACACCCGCCACGCTAGTTGACAGAGTTTGTAATTGTGCCAGATTTTCTTGCTGCTGCTTCTGCAACTGCTCACGCTGAGAAACTTCCTGCTCCACACGTTGAAGCAACTCATCCAATCGAGATTGTGAAGTCGCACGATCAGCTGCTTGCGCCTCCTGCAACGCAACCAACTGCTCTTGCAGCGTATCACCGGAGCGTTCGAGCGTATCCTGGCTGACGGACAGACCAGATTCCAGCACATTCAAGCGCTGCTGTGATGCCTCCAACGCCTGACGCTGCTCCAGCAACAACCAGCCCATACCTCCCAGCGCCAGTACCAGAATCAATAACACCAGATTCAGCAACAAACCACTGCCACGTCGTGGCTCCAGGGGCGTTTGTGGCTCGCGAAGCTCAAGCTCATCGTCAAGCGGCGCTTTCGGATTCTGCACACTTTCCCGGATGCTTTCCGGATTAAATCGAGGTTCCAGTTTATCGCTCATGGTTCACTAGGTCCGCACCTGTTTGATCAAACGTAATCATATTCATCAGGGTTATATAACACAAAAACCCCGTTGTCTGTCAGCTTACCTCAGGTAATTGCCGACAGACAACGGGGTTTGGATCAGTCAGGGACTGGTCGGTGAGTGATCAGATCACATCATGCCGCCCATGCCACCCATACCGCCCATGCCACCCATATCCGGCATGGCTGGCTTGTCTTCTGGCAACTCAGCAACCATGGCTTCAGTGGTGATCATCATGCCAGCAATAGAGGCCGCTGCCTGCAGTGCTGCACGGGTTACTTTGGCTGGATCGATGATACCCATTTCCATCATATCGCCGTACTGGTCATTCGATGCATTGAAGCCGAATGAGCCCTTGCCTTCACGGATTTTGGAAACTACAACTGAGCCTTCACCACCAGCATTGGCAACGATCTGACGCAAAGGAGCTTCGAGGGCACGGAAGGCCAGCTCGATACCGATGTTCTGATCATGGTTATCACCCAGCAGCTTACCCACGTTATCCAGCGCGCGGATCAGTGCAACACCACCACCAGGTACCACGCCTTCTTCAACCGCCGCACGGGTAGCATGCAGGGCATCGTCAACACGGGCTTTCTTCTCTTTCATTTCAACTTCAGTACCGCCACCGACTTTGATGACAGCAACGCCACCGGCCAGCTTAGCCACACGTTCCTGCAGTTTTTCACGGTCATAATCAGAAGAAGTATCTTCGATCTGAACACGAACCTGCTGAACACGTGCTTCGATATCCGCCTGAGCACCTGCGCCATCAACGATGGTGGTGTTCTCTTTGGTGATATTGATACGCTTGGCTTGACCCAGGTGTTCCAGACCCGCCTGTTCCAGGCTCAGACCCACTTCTTCAGAGATCACCTGGCCACCGGTCAGAACAGCGATATCCTGCAGCATAGCCTTGCGACGATCGCCGAAGCCCGGTGCTTTAACCGCAGCAACTTTAACGATGCCACGCATGTTGTTAACCACCAGAGTTGCCAGCGCTTCGCCTTCAACATCTTCAGATACGATCAGCAGTGGACGGGAAGACTTGGCAACCTGCTCCAGTACTGGCAGTAATTCACGGATGTTGGAAATTTTCTTGTCAACCAACAGGATGTAAGGATCTTCCAGTTCAGCTGACATGTTTTCCTGGTTGTTGATGAAGTAAGGTGACAGGTAGCCACGATCAAACTGCATACCTTCCACAACATCCAGTTCGTTGTCGAAACCGGAACCTTCTTCAACCGTGATAACGCCTTCCTGTCCAACTTTTTCCATGGCTTCAGCAATGATACGGCCGATTTCGGAATCAGAGTTAGCGGAGATTGTACCCACCTGAGCGATGGCTTTATAGTCAGTACAAGGCACAGACATTTTAGCCAGTTCAGCCACAACGGCTGCGGCGGCTTTATCGATACCGCGTTTCAGGTCCATCGGGTTCATACCCGCTGCAACAGATTTCAGACCTTCGCTAACAATCGCCTGAGCCAGCACAGTGGCTGTGGTAGTACCGTCACCCGCTACATCGTTAGCCTTGGAAGCCACTTCCTTGACCATCTGTGCGCCCATGTTTTCGAACTTGTCTTTCAGTTCGATTTCTTTTGCAACGGATACACCGTCTTTGGTGATAACCGGGGAGCCGAAAGATCTTTCCAACACCACATTACGGCCTTTAGGGCCCAGGGTTGTTTTTACGGCATCAGCCAGAACATTCACACCATCCAGCATGCGCTGACGGGCATCATTACCAAAACGTACGTCTTTAGCAGCCATTCTTATAAATCCTGTTCAATAATTCTGTTTAAGATAGAAATAATCGGTATCAAAGACGCCAAACTCAGTCTTCAATCACCGCAAAAATTTCGCTTTCCTGCATGATCATCAGGTCTTCACCATCGACTTTAACGACGTTAGAACCGGCATATTGACCAAACAGCACTTTGTCACCCACTTTGACAGACGGCGCCTGAACATCACCATTATTCAGGGTGCGACCTGGACCGACAGCTAAAACTTCGCCACGGTTAGGTTTTTCAGCAGCAGAACCCGGCAGAACGATACCGCCTGCTGTGGTTTTTTCCTCTTCGCTGCGACGTATAACGACACGATCATGAAGTGGACGAATATTCATCTGGTTATTCTCCTGGTATGTAGGAACAGATTTAATTTTGTTGATTTTTTTAATTGTCAGCGTCTGACGTTGTCCTGTTGAAGGATGACAGTTAGTTAAGGCCAACCCTCGTCAAATTCAACAGAGGGACCGAAAAAATTTTCGGTGAGTCAGGGCGCTGAACCCTGACGCATATGTGGGGTGGGTAGAGAGGGATTTCAATATCAACACTGAAAAAAATTTCAGTCCTTACGTGTGTACTCGCCATCGATAATATCACCGGAGCGAGGTGTCGACTCAGAGTGACCGGGCGCATCACCAAACGGTGGGCTGTGAGGTGGTGGGGTTGAGGTGGCCTGCATCGATGTCACAACAGTCATACGTTGACTCAAAAAGTGCACCAATGCCTTGCGTGTATATGGGATCAGGCAGCAAAAGCCCACCACATCAGTTACAAAACCAGGGGTAACCAACAAGGCACCGCCGACGGCAAGTACGATGCCTTCACCCATTTCCTGACCGGGAATCTCGCCCTGATCCATACGCTCGCGGGCACGCATCAGCGTACCCAGGCTTTGTATGCGCAACATATTCACGCCGATAAAAGCTGACAAGAGCACCAATCCGACGGTATACCACACGCCGATCATCTGCCCGACATTAATCAGCAGGGTGATTTCAATGATTGGAACAATAATAAACAGTAAAAAAATAACCCGCATAAATATCCTCACTTGGCTAACCGATCATGTGATCATATTCAATCGAAGGGTGCAAGCGAAACACATTCACTGACAATGTCGAATGGAGTCAGGTTTGTTAAAATTAGTCTCTCTTCGAAAGTGCCATGCTTGGGATTCATGGCTACTGGCCTTGGACTAATGGGATCGGAGTTTGTCTGACTCGCCGTAAACCCATCCATGGGGGCTCCAGTGCGCCTTCCATGGCGCACAGGGTCAGCCAAATCCGATCCCATCAGCCCTCACTACCTGGGTGCCAGATTTAAGTTGGTTTGGCAGAGGAATTTGGGCGGGGTGGTGGTATCGCTTTGGTGGGACCGTCTGCGCCCGGATGGCGGCAGT
>NZ_JRLB01000107.1 GCF_000764495.1 Nitrincola sp. A-D6 | reverse complement strand
GTGCCGGCATCATTCGCCCGCGGAGCGGGCTCCCACAGCGGGCTCCCACAAGGCACCGGTATTGTAGGAGCCCGGTCTCCGGGCGAATATTTACATTGTTATCAGATAGCTATGGGCATCGGCTGGGCTTTACGGCGCCGCAGAGCTAATCCACCCAGCAATACAGAGCCAAATAGCCATACGGCAGCGGGTAATGGCACTTCAGAGACTTCAATATTGCTGAGAAACAGGGTTGTTGAGAAGGATTTGGAACCTATCAGACGAATACTACCTGATACTACAGCCGTAATGCTGTCACCTGCTTTAAGCAGGAGTGCATCAAATACACTACCTAACTTACCCGATTTCAGCACGGCACCTTCACTGTCCAGAATAGAAACAGTCCAGGGGCCTTTCAAAAGACTACCATGCATGCCATAGGTGCCTGAGCCAAAAACTCCCAATGAAAAACGACTATCCTGAGCCGCCTCCAGATCCCATGCCACACTGACTGGACCACCCAGCAGGTAGCCTGAGCGGAAATGATCCATTCTGAGGGTAGAGCTGAGATGTGTATTGGTTACTGTTGGCGAAAACAGTCCTGCCGCGGTAACCGTGGGGTTGCTTATGGAAATCGTTGCTGCATTAAGCGTAAACGATATCACCATCAATACTACACAAAGCATAAGCTTTTTCATTCTTGAAACCTCGATTTATATCCATATGTGTGCTTTTTGATGGCTGGGCCAGGACTGCTGCGCCCGGCCACCGATACGGCAAAATTGCCGATTGCAATTATAGAGAAAGACGGTCAGGTTACAAGACCTCTTTTTTTTTAGTGGTTATTAACTCTTATCCTGTGGGAGCTCGCTGTGTGGGCGATGGGGGGCATCATTCGCCCGCAGAGCGGGCTCCCACAAGGGGCTCCTACAGGGTGCCGATATTGTAGGAGCCCGGTCTCCGGGCGATCGGGGGG
>NZ_JRLB01000106.1 GCF_000764495.1 Nitrincola sp. A-D6 | reverse complement strand
CCCCAGCTCCTGCAACACCCATTATGGATACAGGCGCTCAAGGCGCTACTTCTAAAGGGCAGGCTCAGGATGCTAAGAAGCGTGGTAAGCAGAGCCTACGCATTGACCGTACAGCTCAGACTGGTTCTTCCGGTGCTGGCCTTAACATTCCAAGAGGTTAAACGTGCAGCAATCTTCCGCTTCAGGAAGGTATGAGAAGCTATCAACTACCCGAAAGCCCTACTTAAACAGGGCTAGGACTTGTGCTTCTGTAACCATTCCAGCTTTATTTCCACCAGAGAACATTACAGGTGGGAATGATTTACCAACACCTTATCAATCCATAGGCTCAAGAGGGGTCAACAGTTTAGGCAGTAAGCTTTTACTTTCCATCCTTCCACCTAACGAGCCTTTCTTCAGAATGACTGTCTCTGATTTTGACCTACAAGAGCTAGGCCAGAATGAAGCGAGAGGTGAAGTGGAAGATGCTTTAGCCTCTATCGAAAGAGCTGTCATGGAAGAGATTGAAAGTAAGGCTTATCGTGTACCTACGTTTGAAGTCCTTAAACAACTTCTTGTAGCAGGTAACGTACTTGCCTATGTCACCAAAGATAAGCTTCGAGTCTTCCGGTTAGACCGCTACGTGGTTGAACGTGACCCTGCTGGTAATCTCAAGGAACTGATTGTTAAAGAGACAGTTTCACCTTTCACTCTGGATGACGAGCTTCTTAAAGAGCTTGGTCTGGATTTGGATAAGGAAGAAGACCAGAAAGACCTTGATGTATTCACAGTTGTTAAACGTACCAGGACAAACTACTCAATCCACCAAGAAGTAAAAGGCTTCGTGATTGAAGACAGTAAGGGGTCATATCCTCTGGATAAATTGCCTTGGCTACCTTTACGCCTTATCACTATTGATGGTGAAGATTATGGCCGTTCTTATGTTGAAGAGTACATAGGCGATCTGATTAGCATGAAGGTCTGAGTAAGGCTATCGTTGATGGTGCCGCTGCTCACGCTAAGTTACTTCTGTTTGTACGGGCTAACGGCCAGACCTCTCAACGTGACGTAGAGCAAGCTGAGAACGGAGACATACTGACAGGTGATGCTGCTGATGTGACTGTGCTTCAATTGCAGAAGGCGTCTGACTTCCGTGTGGCTCAAGACCAAGCAAGGGATATAGCTGACCGTTTATCCTATGCCTTTCTTCTGAATAGCTCTGTGCAACGTAATGGCGAACGTGTAACTGCTGAAGAGATACGTACTCTGACTGCTGAATTAGAACAGACTTTAGGTGGTGTTTATTCGCTGCTGAGTTCTGAACTACAGCTCCCTCTGGTTACATTAATCATGCAGCAGATGCAGCAGGCTAAACGTCTTCCCAAGCTCCCTGATGGTAAGGTTAAACCTTCAATCGTTACCGGACTACAAGCCCTTGGCCGTGGTCAGGACAGAAACAAACTTCGAGCCTTTATTGATGACCTCTCTGTACTAGGTGAGGAAGCCATTCAAAGGATTCTAAATGAACATGACTACGCTGACCGTCTAGCAGCTTCGCATGGTATTGATACTGGTGGTCTATTGAAATCACGGGAGCAGCAAGCTCAAGAGCAGCAAGCTCAAGAAGCTCAGATGCAGCAAGCTCAGATGATGGATATGGCTAAAGGGGCAGTCCCTAAAGTGGCTGAACAGGCTATGGCAGCAATGCAGCAATAAAGAGTGACTATGACTAAAGTAACCGACAATCTTACTCCCGACACACCTGAATATAACGAACACATGGCAGCGATTGGCCGTGGTGAAGTTTCGCCTACTGGTGAGACAAACACTGATGCAGACCTACCTTCAGAAGAAGCTGAAGAGGGTAAAGAAACATCCTCTGAAGACCGTCCTGAATGGTTGCCTGAAGAGTTTGAAACCGTTGAAGCCTTCAAAGAAGCTTACGACAAACTTAAAGGTGGTGACGCTGAAGAAACCTCAACAGAAACTTTGGATGACGCTAAAGAAGAGCTGGAATCTAAAGGTCTGGAACTTGATACGTTCGCTCAAGAATATCAGGAAAAAGGTGAGCTGACTGATGAATCCTATGCTGCGCTTGAAGCTGCTGGTATAGACCGCGCAACAGTCGATTCATTTATTGCTGGACAAGAAGCACAAGCAGAATTACTGCGTATGCAAGTTTTCACAGAAGTTGGTGGTGAGGAAGTTTTCAATGAACTTTCAAGCTGGGCTGCTGTGAATATGAGTGACGCAGAGCTTAAAGGCTATAACGATGCAGTTGAGTCTGGTGATATGAACCAGATTAAGATGTACATGACTGCAATCAAAAGCAAGTACGAAGCAGCGAACGGTGTAGAGCCTTCATTGCTGACCACTAAACCTTCAACAACCGTTGATGCATACCAGTCTGCTGAAGAGCTGCGGCGCGATATGTCAGACCCTCGTTATCAACGTGATGAAGCCTACCGGAATAAAGTTGCTTCAAAATTGGCGCGAAGCCAAGGTAACAGCCTTTTCGGTTAATCTAAACCCTCTCTAAACCCTCCCTCACTTAAAACTTTCAGCCATTCCTTGCGGGGAAGTTGCGCCTGGAAGAATCACAAGTGAGACAAAATCCCTCCGTAAAATCCAAGGAATACAAATGCCTTTCCCAACACAACAGAATGTCTCCCGTTTCGGCCAGCAGAACAAGGCTGGTGATGACCGTGCTCTATTTCAGGAACTCTTTGCAGGTGAAGTCCTGACTGAGTTTCATAACAAAAACATCATGATGGAAAAACATCGTGTACGTACTATTAAGGCTGGTAAGTCTGCTACCTTCCCTATGGTTGGTGTTGCCGATACCGCTAAGTACCATGCACCAGGCTCATTGATTCAGGCTGATACCTTCGCGCATTCTGAGCGTAAAGTGACCATTGACGGTCTGCTTATCTCTCCTACCTTCATTGCCAATATTGACGAAGCAATGATTCACTTCGATGTTCGCTCTATCTACACGAAAGAGTGTGGTCAACAGTTGGCTTATCAGGCTGACCGTAACATCCTCCGTATGGCAGTTAAGGCTGCTGGTATCGCCTCTGAAGCTGATGCTGTAGCTGCTGGCCTGACTCCTGTAGCTGGTGAGACTTTCACTGCTAACGTTGATATGGCTGCTGCTGGTGATGAGTTGCTGGGTGAGAAGCTGGTAGATGCCGTATACCGTGGCATTGAAGAAGCAGCTAACAAGAACGTAGACCTGTCTAACGCTTACATCCTGCTACGTCCTGCACAGTATTACTCACTACTACGTGTAACCGATACCACTAAGGTTGCTTGGTTGAACCGTGATGTAGGTGGTTCCGGCTCTGTATCTGAAGGTAAAGTCCCTCTGATTGGTGGTTTACAGGTCTACATGACCAACAACCTGCCTAACGAGAATGAGGTCACTGGCCTTGTCGGTACACCTGAGTGGCTGGTGCGCCTGAGAAGTATCGCGCTGACTTCAGCAAAACTGTGGGTCTGATTATGACTCCTGATGCTGTGGCTACCGTTAAGCTGTTCGACCTGGCTGTTGAATCTGAATACCAGATTGAGCGTCAGGGTACATTGATTGTAGCGAAGTATGCTATGGGTCATAACGTACTGCGTCCAGCTTGCGCTATCGCTATCCGTAAAGCGTAAAAGTAAACAGTAACAACCATCTAGGGGTGAGTCTTCGGACTTGCCCTTTTTTTTTCGACTTTGAGGTAATCCATGCTACCTACAACAAAACTTGAAGCAGTCAATATCATGCTTGCCTCAATAGGCGAAGCGCCGATAAACAGCCTGGACTCAGGACTGGTTGACGCTGAAATGGCTGAGACAATCCTTGATGCAGTTACTCGCTCTGTTCAATCAGAAGGGTGGACGTTCAATACTGAGTACAGTATGAAACTGACACCGGATGTTGATGAACACATTATCATTCCCGTGAACACACTGAAGATTGACCCCGTGAATCGCTCAGTGAGGTTGGTTAGGCGTGGGGGTAAGCTATATGACCCACTAAACCACACCTTTAAATTCAAGCAGCCGGTTATCGCTGACATTGTGGTAGCCCTTGCTTTTGAAGATTTACCTGAAACAGCTCGACGTTATAGCGCAATCAAGGCTGCACGGACATTCCAAGACCGGACAGTAGGCTCAACTCAGTTACATGGCTTCCAGAGCCAGGACGAGCAAATGGCTTACATGAAAATGGTGCGTGATGAAAGCCAGGTAAGCGACCATAACTTCCTCTCAGACAATCAATCACAATCAATCACTAACAGAAGGGCTACAGGCTCTATACTCTCAGGGGGCCGTATTGTCATTACTTAATCAGGCGATAAAGAACCTTATTAACGGTGTCTCACAGCAGCCGCCAACTATTCGATTACCTTCACAGGCTGAAGAGCAGGTGAATGGCTTACCTTCAGTATCCAGTGGGTTAAGTAAAAGACCACCTACCCAGCACTTAGCAAGGGTTATGGATGCAGGGCAAGGTAATACCACAACACACTTAATTAACAGGGATGCCTCTGAAAAGTATGTACTCTTAGCTCAAAGCGGTGAGCTTAAAGTATTTGATTTTGCAGGGAATGAGCAGACCGTAAACTTCCCTGATGGTAAGGGGTACTTGAATGTTCCTGATGGTAGCCGTGACTTCTCAATGGTCACAGTGGCTGATTACACGTTTGTCTTGAATAAACAATCAACGGTACGTGTACAAGACCCTTATGCTGGTGTCACTTTGGAACCTGCCTACGAGACTCGGAAGGTAATTACGATTGCCCCACTGCCTGGTCAGAAGGTCTGGTCATATAATAATACCACCTTGAAACCAGCATACCGGTTCAATGTTAATGGGGCTGAGGTATATGGGTTTTATAAAACAACTACTTATGAGCGTAATTTAAACCCTTCCCCTTGGGTATTTGACCCACGTTACTATGTCTATCAGCTTGACCCTCAAACCCCTTGGTATAATGATGCGGCTCCGGCGGCTGACTACCATAAGCATATAACACCTGACCGCTACGCCAGAATCTTGGGGGAAGCTCTACGCTACCATAACCCGAACCTTGTCATTGATGTGGTAGGAAATAAGGTGTACGTCCCCAACGATATGCCTCTAAGTATCGCAGACAAAAGCCGTGAGTTTTACTTTGAAGATGTGATTTGGCCTCCACCACAAGGTCAATCTGACAGCCTACAGACTCGAACTGCTGCTGGCACAAGACTCTTAACAGGTTCCCGCTATTCAGTCAGTACAGAAACACGGATTGTGGGTTACACCTCTTCAGATGGTTCTAACATACCCCAAGCTGCCAATGTGAAGCAGGAAGGTATTGTTTATGTGAAGCAGGGAGATTACTCAAGTAATTACAAGGTATTCGTGAATGGAACTCAACGCGCCTCTTTCTCAACACCTTCAGACAACAGAAGCCAGATAACCACTGATTACATTGCAGGCCAGCTTTATAGCCAACTCAATTCAGCTATAAGCGGTTCCTACGATATAACCCTAAGCGGTAATGTCATTCGGATACGGGCGAAAGATGAGGCCACAAACTTCAGCCTTAAAACTGAGGACAGTGGTGGTAACTATCTTCTTATAGCGGCTAAGGGCAGGGTACAGTCGTTTGCTGATTTACCCCCTCGCTGCTTTGATGGGTTCATTATCAAGGTAGCCGGAGATAGCGGTGTCGAGGCTGATGATTATTATGTCCGTTACACTGAAGGTGATGAGGGCGAAGAAAAGGGGTCTGGCTCTTGGGTAGAGACGCACCAAAGGGGACTGAACAATGAGTTCGTGAACGCCACAATGCCTCATGTACTGGTGCGTGAAGCTGATGGGACGTTTACTTTCAAGCAAGCTGAATGGGAGAAACGGAAGGTAGGTGATTTAACCAGTAACCCTGACCCGACATTCGTGAACCGTAAGCTCAGTGATGTGTTCTTTTACCGGAACAGGTTGGGGTTCTTATGTGATGAGAATGTCATATTCAGTGAAGCAGGCGGTTTCTTTAACTTTTACCCAACAACTGTAATGACCTACCTGGACAGTGCGCCTATAGATGTTTCAATCAGTAATGATAAGGTGTCCATACTCCGCTTTGCTGTGCCTTTCCATGAGAACTTAATCTTATTCTCTGACCAGACGCAGTTCGCTGTTAAGGCTCAGGGTATCCTCTCTCCATCAACCATAAGCATAGACATAACAACACAGTTTGAAGCTTCTCTCCGGACTAAGCCTGTAGGCGCTGGTAAGAATATCTTCTTCCCTGTGTTGAAGGGTAAGTATGCTGGTATCAGGGAGTATTACATTGAGGAAGGTACAGACACTAAGGACGCTGCTGATATTACAGCTCATGTTCCTTGGTACATTGATGGTGATGTGACTTCGCTTACTGCATCCTCAAATGAAGATATGGTTATTTGTGCCGCTTCAGGCGCTCCTAACAGCTTGTACGTTTATAACTACTACTGGGCTGGGAATGAGAAAGCGCAATCAGCTTGGCATAAATGGGATATGGATGGAAGGGTGCTTAACGCTATCTTTATCTCTTCAGACCTCTTTATCGTTATTGAAAGGGATGATGGGATATTCCTTGAGCGTATTGATATGTCCAACTCTGAGATAGAGAAGGTACTGAACTTTAAATCGGTCGTTCTACTGGATCGGCGGGTGTTCTGTGATGCGGGTACATCTGAATTTCCCTTCGACCTGAAAGATGCTGTTGCAGTTAATCGTGAAGGTGAAGTCTTCCGAGGTGAGGACGCTGTAACTCAAGCTGCCTTGAATCAAGACCTTTATGTGGGGATACCATACCGCTTCAGCTACAAACTGTCTGAGCAGGTAATGCGTAATTCAGCAGATGAAGGTAAGAGCAGCCTTAATGCTGGAAGGCTTCAGTTGAGAAACATGAAGTTCATCTACAGTGAGACTGGCTACTTTGAAGTCCATGTGACACCTCTCGGCAGGCAGACGTACATAAACACCTTCACCGGTACAGATAGAGGGGTAGGGTTATTCGAGCCTGAGAATGCTGTACTGACTTCAGGTGAGTATAAGTTCCCCCTTATGTCTAAATCTGACCGTGTAGATATTGAAGTAATCTCTGATTCACACCTTCCTGTAGCCCTGCAATCAGCGGAATGGGAAGGCTTCTACCACTCACGCTCAACTTCGAGATAAAACAAATGGCTTATTCCAGACCCTCAGTTATTGAGGATTGTGATGAGCTTGCACCTATTATGAAAGCCCCTGATGTACGTGAAGTCTACGCCTCTACAGGTATGGAACCTCTCACTGTATTGAAGGGGTGTTTTCACGCTTCTGAAGAGTGCCTGAGCATCATTAACGATGAAGGCCAGGTTGTGGCAATGTTCGGTTACTCCGTACTGGCTGAAGACCTGGCAGCTCCGTGGTTCCTAAGTTCAGGGGGAGAGGCTGCATTCACTAAGAAGTTTTTACGTGAAGGCCGTAAGTGGGTGCAAGTGGTTAATAAGAAATACCCCCTTCTAACAAACTTCGTGGATGTTCGTAATAAGGTTGCTCAAGATTGGCTCCGGTTCCTTGGATTCACTTTCTTGAGGACTATTCCTTACGGTGTCTCACGTAAACCTTTCACTGAATTTGTGAGGATTAATAATGTGTGAACCTATAGCAATCGCTTCTTTTGCGTTAAGTGCTGGCTCTTCACTAATGGCTGGACAGGCTCAAGACGAACAAGCGGCTGCTCAAAGTCGTGCCAATTACAATTCTGCTGTAACTAATAATGCAATGCTTGTAGCTGATTATCAGCAGCAGGGAATCAGACAGCAGCAGGAAGGCCAGGCTGCTATAAGCGAACAGGCAGAGAACAGTTTAGAAGCACTGCGTAATAAAGCGTCTATGGCAACTTCTGCCGGAGAGAGTGGTGTGGGTGGTGCTTCTGTGAATGCGCTTCTCGCTGACTTAACCAGACAGAATGCTAACCGTAACCAGACCGTTGAGCAGAACCTTACAAATGTACGCCAACAGGTAGCTTACGAGAATAAAACTAACCATTCATCTGCTAAGGCCCGAAACTCAAGTATGCCTAAACCACAACGGAATAACTGGGCGGCTACCGGACTTCAAATCGCTGGGGCTGGTATCTCAAGTTATGGTCAGTATAAAGACCGTAAAGCAGCTAAGGAGCAGTAATGACTGAAAGATTACAAGCTGAAAGGCTAAGACCCAGTGCGCGAATTAAACCTACTGCTCAATTACAGTACCGCAACTACCAATCTGAAAGACCTGATGACTCTGGAAGACAACAAGCGCAATTAGCAAGTGCCTTATCTGAAATTAACCCTAAGATTCAAACCTACCTAACCAGGGAACAGGAGCGTGATGACAACACTCAGTTAGCTGCTGGCTCTTTAGCCTTTACTGAGAATGGACGTAAATCATGGGCTGATGCGGTTAAAGAGGGACTTGTGGATGAAGGGGAAAACCCTTTCTACAGACGAGGCTACTTGAAGCAAGAGCTTAGGCTTAAAGGTCTGGATTACGCACAATCTCTGAATGAAGCTTACATGCAGAGTCCGGCAAGAAGCTCTGATGACCCTGAAGCCTTACGTGGGTTCATGCACGAATTTAACCAGTCTTTCTTTGAAGAGCAGATGCAGGGGTATGACCCTGAGCTTATCAATGAATCCCTAATGCCTCGGATGCAGGCGGCTGAAGAAACTCTCTTTGGTACACACCGGAATAACCGCAATGAAGATTACAAAGCTCAACGTGAAGCTAATACGGCTGCTGAGATAAGTAAATCTATCGGTGTCCTGGCTGCTGATGGACAGGATTCACCTGAAGCTATTTCACAGATTGTCTCTGGAATTATGCTTGATGCTGAAGCTGATGGGATGCTGCCAAGTAAGGTTAATGAACTGGTGGCTACGTCCGTCATGCAACTGGCCTTGAGTTCTGGCAATGAAGATTACCTGGATGCCTTGGATAATATTCAGGCAGGAAACCATAGCCTAGCAGATAGGCCGGTGGTTCAGGAAAGAGTTCAGCGTATCCGTGACCAGTTCCAACGAGAGCGTGAGGCTGCTGAGGCTGCGCGTAGAGCTGCTGCTAAGGAAGCACAGAGGGAAGCTAAGGCTCAACAGTTTGGACAGGTTCTAGCTGGCTTACTGGAAAACCCTCAAATGGACTTATCACCACTTATGCGTCAAATGGCTGAGAATGGTGACTATGATGAAGTAGCTAAGTTACACCAGTTACGTTCTGCTGTCTCAAACAACCTCGAAGCTGTTTACGCTGAAGACCCCTTCACTGTGTCTTCCATGTTTAATGATGTTTACACCGGAAACCTTGAACCTCAAGATATTCTTTCTGCTGTAGCTACAAAGGACATTTCACAAAGCACGGCTCAGACCTTATACAACTTCTTAAATCGTACTCAAGGTAGTAACCAGTTCCAAAGTATTAGGCGTGACCCTCTGGTAACTACAGCCTTCAGTAATATGGAGAAAGCTATAGTCCGTGAGGAGAATGGCATGGCTGATGCAACCTCAGTGCAGGTTTATACATACCAACGGCACCGGCTGTTTACTTATGCTCAGGAACTCCTTGAGAAGAATGGTGGTGTTAAGGATGAAGACTTCTACACAGCAATTGAAGCTAAAGCAGCTTACATAATTGGTGAAGTAGCTAAAGGACAGGCTGAAAATTACGTCCCTGATTACACCAGTGCTGAAGATGCTATTAACCCTGCTGTGCAGCGTAGAGCTGAAGTGGAAGAGCGTCAACGTACCCAGGATATAAACCTTGTCTCACCTGAAATCCCATTAGGTGCTAAAGAGTTCTTCCTGTCAGATAACTCCCCTAATGCGGCTGAGAACTTCTTAGCAGCTTTCCCTGATGCTGATATTGATGAGCTATTGAAAATTAAAGGAAACTAAATGACGAACCCTTACGCACAGTTCAAGACTGAGCCAGAAGTAAACCCTTATGCTCAATTCACTGAGCGTAAGGCTCAACCTGAAAACCCTTATGCTCAATTCAAAGAAGATGAAGATAAAACCAGCCTTGGTGAGTACGCTACTGATGCTGGCCGTGGCCTGGTGCATGGCTTAAAGAACGCGGTTGTTGAGGCAGCTAACTTTGGTTATGAAACCCTGAGAGAGCAGACACCCTTCCGTAGAAATGCCCCTGAAGAGTTCCAAGAAAGACTACTACAAGCTGAGAGTATCGGTGAAATATGGTCTATTAATCGTGAAGCTCGGAAAGCTATGGGCCAGGATAGAGGCTTGGCTGATGCTATCAATAAAGGCTTCGGCTATCTCGATGAGAAGGGAGTGATACCAGAAGCTGTGCAAGTAGATAAACCTGAAACTGCTGTAGGTAAGGGTGTAGAAGGCATTACCCAGTTCCTTACGGCATTTATCGGCGGCTATAAGCTGGCAGGTAGTAACCGGCATGTAACTGAAGCTGGTCATAAAGTCAGGCGCTTCCTTTCAGGAAAACAAGAAGTAGCTAAAGCGGCTGTAGTCAGTGGCGGTGCAGGTGCAGTAGCCTTTGACCCTTATGGGGATACCATATCAACAGCAGTGAATGAGCTGGCTGAAGTATACCCAACACTGAAGAACCCTATCACTGAATGGCTGGATACCTCTGAAGGTGATGACTCAGTAGGTATGGCACGTATCAAACATGCTATTGAGGAAATGGGTGTAGGTGTTGTTTCTGATGTGCTCATAATCGGCATTGTCCGAGCCTTCAAATCAGCTAAGGCTATCCGTGAAACTGATGGTGATGAAGCTGCTGATGCTTTCCTGAGAGAGCAGATGGAAGAGGCTGATAAGGCCGCAAAGGAAGCGAAAGCCTTACACACAGAAGCAACTAACCTACCAGCAAGGGTAGAAGATGTTCCCGCTTACCAGACTGCTGATGAGGCGGCTGAAGCTGAAACTACGAGAGAGGCTGCGCGTCAGGCAGAGGAAGCAGCTAAAGGCGGTAAGCATTACTTGGCGGATGGTGTGGAAGTTACCCCTGAGATTGCTTCAGACTTCCTCAAATTCTTTGAAGCCAGGCGCGGGACTTCTTACCGAGGTCGGGAGAATGCTTACCGTGTTGGTGGAAGTAATAATGACGCTGACCGAGCCTACATGGAAATGGGCGACCACATTGCAGGGAGGGCTAATCACGCTTCCTCTTACGTCAAACATAACGCTGACACCATACGAGAAGCTGAAGAGTACCTTCAAGATATTACAGGCAATAATCTGGAAGAGCTGAAGAAAACGCTGGCTCAAGATGCGCGACAAGCTGAAGAACAGACTACACGCCTTGTTGCTGCTAAGCGTTTAGCTTCCTCAATGAGCCGTGACTTGATGGAAAGGATGACACGTATCACTGAGCGAGGGAGTGAGGTTACTGACAGGGAGCTGCTGGAAGCTACTGAACTTCTAGCTGACCTTCAAGAACTGAAAGCTAACATCATGGGTGTCACCACTTGGTCTGCACGTAATGTCCAGGCTGGCCGTATTCACACAGTAGATTCTGTGACTGGTAAAGCTTTGAGTGATGCAAAAGTCAGAGAAGCCTTATCTCAGTTAGGCGGTTCGCAAGCGGTTAAAGATATTCTTGAGACTGCTCGCAAGCGGACTATGAAGCCTAAGTACAAGAAGTTCTTCGATAGGCTTAAAGAACGGATGAAGCGTGAAGGTTATTCTCAAGCTGAGATTAATGCGAAGGTTGAGGCAATGCAGGACAAGATTCTACTTCGTGAGTCTCAGAAGACCTTCCTTGAAAAGTTCGTGGGGGATGTAAACACATATTACATTAACTCATTGCTGTCCGGTGTTGGTACTCAACAGATTAACTTCCTCTCTGCGGCAATCCGTACTCTGGCGCTTCCTATGGAGAAAATCATAGGCGGTGTAGGCTCTGGCAATATGAAGCAGGCTAAGGAAGGCATACGGCTTTATGTCGGTATGGGTAGAGCGATTCGAGAGTCTGTATCTGATATAGGCGCAGTGGTACGTACCGTGAAGGATAATGAAAACCCTGCTACTGCTTTGGCTGCTACTGCTGATGTACTTGTCAGGGGTGTGAATAGGCTGGATATTGACCATAGAATGCTCGATTACGACCAAGGCTTAACGGCTAAGCAATGGGGGATTCAGAATAAGGTGGGTAAGACTGCCTTCGATACTGCTGGTTATGTAGCCAAGACACCCTCAAGGTTCCTTGGTGGTATGGATGAATTCTTTAAACAGATTAACTACCGTGCTGTGACTTACGCTGAGATTAAACGGGCTGCTGAAATGTTACCTGTTGACGAGCGCGAAGCTTTTGAGCAGTTGCAATGGCGCGAAGCTTTCTCTGCTACAGGTGCCGGTAACAGGGAGTCGGGCTTAGAATACGCGAGACGGGTTACTTTTACAGGCGATCTGGAATACGGTGTCGGTAAATCTATCCAAGATGTATTCAACAAACACCCAGCACTTCGCTTCATGATGCCCTTCATTCGCACACCAATAAACATCTTCCGTGATGTATGGGCCTCAACACCTGTACTGAACTATGGACAGAGACAGTGGCGTGAGAAGTTCAATGGCACCAAGGAGCAGAGAGCAGAGGCTGTAGCTCAGATGTTCATTGGAATGAGTCTATATGGTGCTGCATTCAATCTCGCCTTTGAAGGAAAACTACAAGGCGCATTATCCACTGACCCGAACCAAAGAAAGCTTCAACAAGAAGCCGGTATTCTCCCTTACTCTTATATCTATGAGGATGAGGAAGGTAACACTAAATATTGGCAGTTTAACAGGCTCGACCCTTGGGCCATGTTCTTTGGTTTAGTGGCTGATGGTGTCCACCTTTATGAGAATGAAGAGTTCAGTGACGCTAATGCTATGGAACTTTCAGCAGGGATACTGACTGCATTAATCCAGAACCTTTCCAGCAAATCTACCCTGGTTGGCCTCACCTCTGCCTTGGAAGCCATGCAAGACCCTGAGCGTAATATGGAGTATTTCATTGGTCAGACAGCTTCAGGCTTCGTGCCTAATGTCTCTAAGGATATTGGTGAGCTGTTCGGGCATAAGGACGAATACTTCAGAGAGGTATGGACATTCGCTGACAGGTTCAAGAATAAGCTCCCTGTGCTTAATGAGACATTGATGCCTAAACGTTCATGGATAACTGGTGAGCCTATGGCTAGACCTTCAGAGGGTTTACGCACCACGCACATTACTCACGCCTCTACAAACCCTGTAATTCAGGAAATGAATGAGCTGGGGCATGGCTTCGGTGCGCCTCCTAAAAAGATAGGAAACGTTGAGCTTAAACCTGAGCAATACGACCGCTTCATGGAGCTTCATGGGACTGTTCAGGTACGTGGCATGACGATGGTTCAGCGTTTAGAAAATGAAATGCAGAAGTCTCGCTATGTCAGGACACCTAAGCTCTCTTATGAAGGCGAGAGCTACCATGTGAGAGTCTTTCAATCGGTCATTAGTGGTTATCGCCAGGCTGCTTTAAAACAGCTTAGGGATGAGTTCAGTGACCTTAATGAGAATATACGGATAGACCGTAGAAACGCTTCACACGCCTTGAAAGGCCAAGAAGATAAAATAACCAAACTTATAGAATAAGGAAACACATGGCACTTTCGTACATAGATTATTCTGGTACTGGAAGTCTTACTGAGTTTTCAATCCCCTTCGACTATATCTCAAACGATGACATTGAGGTGTATGTCGCTGGGGTAGAAGTAACTCCGGTATTTCTCTCCAAAGGTACTATTCAGATAGACCCTGCTCCAACTACAGAGCAAAACGTCAGGATTCGACGCCGTACTACTCAAGACAGACGCTTAGTGACCTTCAATGGTGGTTTCTCAAAAGATGACCTTGAATTGTCTCACAAGCAATCCTTCTTCTTGGCTCAGGAAGCTATAGATGAATCAAGTGATGTGCTTGGCATAGGTGAAGATGGAGCCATTGATGCTATGGGAATAGTGTTCAATAACATTGCTCCACCTACTCAGGATGGTCATGCAGTAACCCTTGGCTACCTGAAGATGTACTACGAAGCCCCTTTGTCTGGCCTTAAGGCTGCGGCTGAAAGTGCAAAGAACCTGGCTGAACAAGCGCGTGATGGGGCTGTCACTGCAAAGAACCAAGCTCAATTACATGAGAACCAAGCTCAATCAGCCGCGAGCGTGGCAACTGAAGCTAAGCAGGCGGCTGAAACAGCGCGAAGTATTGCTGAGGCTTCTATTACTGAGGCCGGGCAGGTAAGTGAAGACAGGCTTACTGTTGAAGGCTTGAAGGGTGATGTTGAACTACTGAAGACCCAGGCAATGACAGCCAAAGATGAGTCAGTGACAGCTAAGATTGAGGCTACTCAAGCAAGGGATACAACTGTAGCAGCTAAGAATCAAACTGTAGCAGCAGCCTCGCAGGTGAATACTGATAAGGCCATTGTAGAAGGTCATGTGACTTCAGTAACCACTATGAAGAATCAAGTATCTACACAGGCTTCTTCCGTATCTTCAGATAAGAATGCTGTGACCTTGCTGAAGGCCACTGTTGAAGATTTGGCAGGGCAGACTTCTATTGATAGGCAGATAACCGTAGCAGCAAGGACAGCCGTTGAGGGGCTTCAAGTTGATGTGGCTGAGAAGCGCACGGAAGCTGTTCAAGCAGCGGATACTGCAACACAGGCGCTGGCGCAGATACACATTGACCAAGTAGCCCTCGATTCAGCGGTTAGTGAAGCAGACCTGTATGCCAGTAATGCTTTTGTAGCTTTATCACATACGGAGGTTGCAAGGAATGCGGCTATCGAAGCTGCAAGCCAAGCTGAAGCAGTGGCCGGTGGTGGCGGTGTGAAGGTCAGCTCAACTGATATAGGGACTAATTATCTGGTTAATAAACTGGAAGCTGAGGGGATTGATATTTCAGTTACTTCAGATGCTTCAGGCAACCAGAAGGTTAAGCTTACTGCTGACTTATCCCTTTACAGTACAACAGCTCAAGTAAATGCCAAAATCGCTGAGGTGGTAGGTTCTTCACCTGAAACATTGGACACACTGCAAGAGCTGGCTGACGCATTAGGTAATGACCCTGACTTCGCTACAACAGTGATGGATGCCATAGGACTGAAGGCCAGCAAGGTTTATGTGGATACTCAGTTGTCAGGTAAGGCCAGCACTGGACACAACCATGATGACCTCTATTACCGGAAAGTAGACGTAGACACAGCAATCTCCCCAAAGGCTGACAAGGCTTATGTTGATGGTGAATTAGCTAAGAAGGCTAACACTTTAACTGTGAATAATGCCTTGGCATTGAAAGCAGACTCGACCAGTGTTACTTCAGCTTTGACTAATACCTTGTCTACGGCTGAGGGTTACACAGACACTGCTGTAGCTCCTAAAGCTGACAAGTCTTATGTCGATACTCAGTTAGCAAACAAGGCTGATACAAGCTCCCTGGCCGGTGTAGCTACCTCTGGTTCATTCTCTGCGCTTTCAGGCGTACCAACTAACGCAACAGGAAACCGAACAATATCAACTGCTGACCCCTCTGGCGGCTCTGATGGTGATATTTGGTATAAGGTGGATTAATGCCATTAAATGTAAAAGACGGAAGTGTTTGGAAAGAAATAAAGAATGTTTTCGTCAAAATAAATGGTATTTGGAGTGAAGTTAATGAGGTTTTTATAAAGGATAATGGAGCATGGAAGCTCTCTCATAAAAGTGGTTTTACATTAACTTTAAGCTCTGATACTAATATAAATCTGTATAGTTTGTTCGCTGCTGAATATGGTGAACCCTCCGGCGCTGTTAGTATAACTGTAATAGTACCAGTCGGTGTTATAATCGGTGGTGCCGGTGCAACTGCATTAACTGTAGGTAATTTTTCTTTAGGTTCGACCATTACTTTAGTTAATCAAGGCTCTATTCAAGGCTTTGGTGGGAGTATAAACGGTGGGACTGGTGGGGACGCTATAAATACTTCAGTACCTATCTCTATTGATAACCAAGGTACTATTTATGGTGGTGGCGGTGGTGGCGGTAAAGGTGGTGATGGGGGGCAAGGCAGCGCCAGTACAAGTACATCATCTTGGGTTAGGCTGAATAGCTCTACAACAGGTGTAAATATAAGCTCTTCTAGTTATAGCGTACAAGCGCGTTTCGATTCAGGTACTTTCAGGTGGAGGAATAACAGAAGCACTAGGGTAAGGATTTACCACGCTTCATGTGTATTGAGAGATACTAGAACTGGACAAGTTCAGGGTACTACAAGTAACGCTGGCGCTAAGACCATTAATGCAGGCGCTACTTGGAATAGTGGAATAAGTAATTACGGTATGCAGCCACTAGGGATGACTTACTCTTGGCTCGAACATGAGGTAACATCTACCAATACAACAACTTATGACGGTGGAATTGGAGGTAATGGTGGACAAGGTACAGGCTTCAGTCAAAGTGGAACTAATGGTACGCAAGGTACTCAAGGTGGCACTAATTCTGGCAGTGGGGGTAACGGTGGCAACGGTGGTGATTGGGGTGCGTCTGGTAATGTAGGCGCTAACGGTACTAACGGAAACCACACTAACGGAACCTCTGGACAGGTAGGAGGCTTAGCTGGACACTACATTGTAGGTAACGCAAATGTCACCTGGATAAATCAAGGGACTGTTGCAGGGAGGGCTGCTTAATGCAGGAGAAATTCACTCCGCTTGAAGCCCTCTTTGGTATGACAATGACTGGCTTAGTGATTGGCCTTGGTCAGATACTCACTTCTGAAGAACGACTAACCACACGTATTATTATCGGAAGAGCTTTATCCACTGTGGGCCTAGCCCTCACTTCCGGTTTAATCCTTCTCTACAGCACTGAAGCAGATATTCTAGTTCTTATTGGAGCTTCTGCTTTAACTGCATCCCTCGGTACTTCTTTCTTAGAACGTATCCTTCAAAAACACTTAGGAATTAAATGATGAGTGCAATCCTACCGGCTGTTATCGGTATTATCGGTAACGCTATAGATAGAGTAATCCCAAACAAAAGTGAAGCTGAGCAGTTGAAGGCTCAAATAACTTTGGCAGCAATGAATGAAGGCCGTGTTGAGCTGGAAAGTGCAGCGAAGATAATCACAGCAGAAGCGCAAGGTGAAAGCTGGTTGCAGCGTAACTGGCGACCTATGTTAATGCTGTGGTTCGCTGGTCTTATTGGCGCACACTGGCTTGGCTACACACCAGCAAACTTACCTGAAGAACAAGTTATAGGTCTTCTGGATATTGTGCAGGTTGGTGTTGGTGGTTACGTCCTTGGCCGTACTGCTGAGAAAGTGGTTAAAGAGTACAAGAAACCAGCGTGAGGCCCAATGGCAAGAGACTACAAAGCTGAATACGAACGTTACCACTCCAAGCCTGAACAGAAGAAACGGAGAGCTGGCCGTAACAAGGCACGAAGCTTGATGATTAAATCTGGTAAGGCCAGTAAAGGGGATGGTAGGGACGTTGACCATAAAAACCGTAACCCCTTAGATAACTCTAAGAGCAATCTGAGGATTCAATCAAAGAAAGTAAACAGAGGACGTAATAAGTAATGAGCAGAGCAGCAGAAGAGTTACTGGCTCTCATACACAACAACCTTGCAAAGAAGCTTTTAGAGCTACTTGATTCTGGTGAAGCTAAGGCTTCCGATTTTAATGTCATTCGACAATTCCTTAAAGATAACGGTATCGACTCCGCTCCGAAAGCGAAAAGCCCTCTAAGCGAGCTGGCTGACCGTTCACTCCCTTCCTTCTCAGATGACCCTACAGAGGGTTTTACCCCTCACTAATAGGGTAGCCCTACCTCCCTCCTAAAAACGTCCTACAGAGGCTGCTGAGAGCTTCTGTGGGCGTATCAAATCACAAGTGAGACAAACTACCATGAATAATAACATGGAAAGGGTAAAAGAAGACTTCAGGCTCTTCCTTTACTTGATATGGGAACACTTGATGCTTCCTGAGCCTACTGCCGTGCAATACGACATAGCGAAGTACCTGCAACACGGTGACAGACGTATCTGTATACAAGCCTTCCGAGGTATTGGTAAATCATGGATAACTTCAGCCTTTGTGGTGTGGCTGTTGTTCCGAAACCCTCAACTACGAATCATGGTTGTATCTGCAAGTAAGGAGAGGGCAGACGCCTTCAGTTCCTTTACCAAGCGTTTAATTGGCGAAGTGGATTGGCTGGCGCACCTGGCACCAAGAGCAGGGCAGCGTAACTCAATGATTGCCTTTGATGTGGGCGAGGCTCTTACAGACCATTCTCCTTCAGTTAAGTCTGTAGGTATCACAGGACAGCTCACAGGTAGCCGTGCCGATCTGATTATCGCTGATGACATTGAGGTATCTAACAACAGCTCTACACAGACGATGCGTGACAAGCTTGCGAATCTGGTTAAAGAGTTTGATGCCGTACTGAAGCCCAATGGCCGTGTAATCTACCTTGGCACACCTCAAACTGAAATGTCCATTTACAACCAGTTACCAGACCGTGGTTATCAAATCCGTATCTGGCCTGCACTCTACCCAACAGAGAAGCAGGTGGAAATGTATCAGGCAGACTGGCTCCTTGGGTATACGCTGAGATACAGGCCAACACCAAGCTGATTGGTAAGACAACAGACCCCAAACGCTTCACTGACGCTGACCTGGCTGAACGTGCTGCTTCCTATGGTAAAGCTGGCTTCGCTCTTCAGTTCATGCTGGATACCACTTTGAGTGATGCTGATAAGTATCCTTTGAAGCTGGCTGATTGTGTTGTCATGGGCTTGCACCCTAAGAAAGCACCTTCAGAGGTTGTGTGGTCTTCCTCACCTAAGCTGGTGGTTGAAGATGTTCCTTTGCTGGGCTTCACTGGCGACCGCTTCTACCGTCCTATGTGGGTATCAGACTCCATGCAGGATTACACAGGCACTGTAATGGCTATCGACTTCAGGCCGTGGTAAGGATGAGACAGCCTATGCAGTCGTTAAGATGCTCAACGGTAATCTATTCGTTATGGATGCCGGTGGTGTTGGTGGCGGCTACACAGATGAGGCTCTGACCAGGCTGGCTAAGCTGGCTAAACGCTGGGAAGTGAATGAAGCAGTTGTCGAGAGTAACTTCGGTGACGGTATGTTCACACAACTACTGAAGCCTTACCTGACCAAGTACCACAAATGCACTGTTGAAGAGCGCAGGTCTTCTGGTCAGAAAGAGAAGCGTATAATCGACACATTGGAACCAGTGTTGATGCAGCACCGGCTGATTGTGGATATGCGGCTGATTGAAGAAGACTACAAGACCGCTACAGACCCTAAATACTCACTGTTCTTCCAGCTAACAAGGATTACTGCTGAACGTGGAGCCTTGGCGCATGATGACCGCTTAGATGCACTGGCTATCGCTGTGGCCTACTGGACTGAACAGATGGATCTAGACCAACAAGCTATGTCAGACAAGCACCAGGACGAGCTTTTAGAGAAAGAATTACGTAAGTTCATGGAACATGCTGGTGGTTTTGTGACCTCTAAAAAGGGCTGGTTCGAGAGAAGGTAATTATCTGCTCTGAAAGCCCCGTGGCACTAAGGCTAGAATTACCACACACAACAGAAAGGAAAGGGAAAGTTTAAGTATATCTTTAAGCTATCTTTAAGCTATCTTTAAGTTAAGCTTTAAGCTCTCGCTGGATACTGACCTACACACATACACTCATAAGAGTAATTAGGTAAGTAAGTTTGTTAAGCAGATGCCTGGCCTTTCCTTAAGCTTCAGTCATAGTGTCACTCTAGGGGTCTACAGTTAATTCTGTAGGCTCCTTTTTTTTCATACTAACCAATACACAATACATACTAACCAATACACTGAAACAGTACAGGCATGAAGGTCTATAACGTAAGTGAGCTATAAGCTCTTGTGAGCCTTTCTAAGAGCTTCTGCATTGAACCTATACGAATGGGTCAGTTAATGTGTAGAAGGGCAGGAGAGCGTCTTGTGAGAGCTTAGAGATAGCTTAATGTGTGTAGATGCAGGGTAAGGTGTTAGAGATAGCTTAGAGATAGCTTAATGTGTTAGCTTTAAGAGGTCGTTTTGTTTTGGGCGAAAAAATCTGAAGTGGCACCTTATACGATGTGTCATCCGGCTTCCCCCCGTGGCGGTGTCCAGGTGGCTGTGTTGAAGGTTTTTCGCGCCGTTACATGCCTATGCGTCATGCTTTGCGTCATATAAAGCCTGAAGGCCGCGCCGTTGCTGGCTTTCTAATAGATTATATATCTATTGTGCTGTGTATAGGTGCATATTATTCATTCTATATGAGTAGAATTGCGTATTGTTTTGTTTATCTTGAATTTCATTCATGTTCTTTTCATCTCCTGCTGTTTTCACTTTACCAACACCAAGCGATAAGCAACACACCACACAATGACAGCTTAATGCAGTAGCTTAATGATAGTCCTGCATACTGTCTTAATACTTATCTACCTGCTGAAAACTTTTTTATATTATTTGCATTGTATTGCTTGCAATCCTTAATCGCATGTGAGACTATACATCCATCGACACGGCAACAGCGACACGCCAGCCGATACGCTCTTTAACAAGTTGATTCTTTACTGCATCTTTTCAAGGTGAATATGTAAACCGAGCCTAGACGGTAGACGGGCGTTAAACCTTACACTCACTTAAAGCTGATACTTTCCAACTGTTCTAAGCTGGATCGAAACGAAACGAGAAAAACATTTGCAATTTAGAATCACTTGTGAGACTATAGAAAACATCAAGACGACACAGCAACAACGTCAAGTCCTGATACGCTCTTTAACAATTTGGTAAGCCTTATCTATCTGTGAAGATTTAAGGATAAGCAAAACTTCAGACAGAATAGTTGTTTTATTCAAAGGGGCTTAATGCCTCTTTCTGTAAAATAACTGACTGGTGATTAATATGAGTAAAAAAGGCTTTAAACAGGTACTGAAGCTCGTTAAGAAATTAGGCCATGTTACTGTTTATTTCTCTCCTGAATGGGAGGAATACATGGTGGTAATAAATAACGCTGAAGATGACCGTGCGACTTATCACACTGATGACCGTGAAGATGCACTGGGTACAGCCCAAAGCATGAATGATATAGAAGCTCAAAAACTACTCAATCTTTTTCTTTTTCCTAACCTTTAAGGTGAATCCAATGGCTAACGTGACTTTCTACTCTCTGTCTGATTACAACAACGGCTTGTTAATTTCTCATACTTTCGATCTGGATAAGCTCAATTCTTATGATAAGTTCCTTGAAGAAATGCGGGACTGGTTGGCTGAAGTGACTGAAGATATGGATGACGGCGAAGTTCGTGAAGAGTATATCGTTGCTGATTACGATGATGTACCTGAAGAGTATATGGGCGAATGGTCTTTAAGTCCTGAATACTTTGACTTCGCTGAAAAGGCTGATGGACTGGGGTTTGAAGTTGTTAAAGCTGGTGTTGACCTGGGTATCCCACTTGAAAGCATTGAAGATGCCTATTTAGGTGAGTTTGACAGCATGGAAGATTATGCTGAAGAGTTCATTGACTCAACTGGAATGCTTGATTCTATGCCTGAAAGTCTACGCGGTTACTTTGATGTTTCTCGCTTCGCTAATGACCTCTCTTTTGATGTGAACGAAAGCAACGGTCATTTCTTTTATGCGAACTGGTAGGCTCACAAGCAAGCCATAACCACTAAGGTTTAACAAGGGGTATTCAAGCGAGTATCCCTGATTAAGTCTTATCAATAACCACACTCAATAGGTGATTAGAATGAATGTAAATAACATGACTTTATCCGAGAAAATCCGTAAAGCTGAAGCTGAAGATAATTGGCTGGCTCTCTCCATCCATGACGCTATGCAAGCTCAATCAACTGAGCGTGAAGAACAGCTTGAAGAGTTAATTGCAGACGTTGTACAAGACTACGCTGACAAGGTTGATGAAGCTGTTGAAGCTTACAATAAAGACTATTACCTAAACCCTGAATCTGATTACTGTGACAGCTTAGCTGAGCATTTAGTGCATGACATTGACGCTAACAAGTTGAAGGATTTTATCCTCGAACTGACAGCCGATAACTACTACAGAAACCGTTGTCCTCTTACTGATGAAGAATTGGAATACCTTGAAGCTCTGGATGAAGCTGGCCGTGAACGCTTGGCTGAAGCTCTGGTATTCATGGAAGGTTACAAGATTGAAGTCAATCACGGTTATGGTCGTGTAGCTTATGCCCTCGCTGGAACTGTAATTGGCGAGCATGAAGAGGAACTTGAACACTACCTTGAAGATATTCCTGAAGTCATCCGCAAACAAATCGTAGAAAAACTCACTGGCAAACCTGATTCAACTTATATCTATATCGACAACTCTTATTCCTCTGTTGATTTGGTAATGGACTTTAACTGGCTTGAAGAGTGGGTCTTAAACGATAAGGAAGAGCAAGCTGAAGCCGCTTAATTGATTTTAACAAGGTGCATTCTAATGAGTGTACCTGATTAAACTTAATAGTGAGGTGATTAAATGAAAATCTATATTGTTGAGCAGTACGGTGTACTTAATATGTGTTACGAGGTGATAACAGATACCTTTGTTTATAGCTCTAAAGAAGAGGCTTACGCAAAGCATAATATAGTTACTGAGGCTGAGCTTTCTAAAGAGCTAGGTAAGTGGGATACGTTCCCTTGTTTGTTATCTGAAGCTGAGGTGAGAGAGTGAATAAGAAAATCAAAGCAAAGTTTAAATACAAACTTGAGTATCGTCAGAGTGGTCGATGGTATCCATTGGTAACATGTAAAACAAAGGAAGAGGCTGAAAGCTATGCAGCAACAAGTTATTCATGCAGCAATGGTTATCAAATACGTAAGGTTAAAGTTTGAGGGGTAACAACCTATGAAAATTAAAACTGAAGACTACGCAAAGCTTAAAGAATTAATGTTTGAATACCTAAATAAGATGGGTGTTGAAAAGGTTCAAGCGATTGCTAATGACTATAGCGCAAGGGGTTTATCCTTCACGCGCTTTTATCGGGATTGCTTCTGGTTTTCCAAGATTAAAATAGGCAATGGCATAGGTACTCAGGGAGATATAAACCTTTACGCTTACATGGATGATTCACATTTATCAACCGCTTTAAAGAAAATTGTACGCGAATATGGAGTTAACTGGAATGTTTTATGCAACTGTAAACCCTGAAATCCTTTTAATCATTGATGGTATGGAGTAATTATCATGGCTAAACGCATCATTAAAAAGGTTATGGATAATAAAGATAACCATATAATAAACGTGTATCGAGACAGTGAGTTTAATGAGTATTCAGTCCGCATCATTGGGAAGCCTGAAGCTGATTACTTTACTGATGATAAAGATGATGCTTTTGCGACTGCTAACTTATTTAAAGAGAGCCTTTCAAATGAATCCAAGTGAAATTGCGTAAACCGCTGAAGATTGCCACCCATTCCACGTGAAGCCTGCCACCCGGACCAGGCAAAGCTGCCACCCATCGGAGCGCAGCGACACGGGTGTTTTATTGATACTCTTAAGTAAGGGACGGCGTCAACTTTGATTGTCGTTTTCT